>CAZTXK010000271.1:0-3382 GCA_964617275.1 uncultured Dactylococcopsis sp.
ATGGGAAAGTCTTCCTCATTGGGTCCGACAACAGGCGGGCTAATGCCTCTTATATTTTCATTGGGGTCTTCTGCTGCAGGAATTGTCGTGGGGAAGTTCGCTTGTTGTTCTCTTAAAGCATCGAGGGTTTCTGGACAAACGGCATTAAGTGTGACTTGTGCGGCTTCTGGCGCGGTAACTGATTGATTTTGACAACCGGGACCGATTCCTGCGGTTAATTCACTGGTGGCATAAAATCGCCTTAAATTAAATTGTTGTACCGATCCCACTTCCTCATTAGTGACCGTAACAATTTCACCGCCATTAAGTTCCACTGTATTTTCCCCTTGGGCATTAGAAACTTGTACCCCTTCTGGGGAATGATCGGTGAGAACTCCCACACGAGTAGAATTGGCATCGGGGTTGTATTGAACAAATAGGGCTGTTCCAGGGACGTTAATTTGAGCATTGGGAGTTTCAATGGTGCCGCCATTACCAGGTCGAATAATCAATAATTCCGTGCCATCAGTTAGCTGAAATCGACGTAATCCAGGTTGGAAGCGAAAGGTGGTATTTGCTGTTGCCCGTGCAATGGTTCCTTCATTAAATAGTAAATCAGCGCGCGATCGCGCTTCGGTTTGAAAAATATCTTCAGGAAACAGAAGGTCTTCTAATTCTGCTTCACGCTCATTAATCAAAGCGGTATTAATTAAGTTATAAATCGTTGCTTGTTCAAGCACAGGCTGTGCAGAACTCGGTAAAGTACCTAAAACTCCTCCTATAAGAGGAATGATAACCTTACCAATTTTAATAAGAGATCGGATAACCATTGACTAATCTGTAAAAGGGATATAATAATGAAAATCGAGTATCAATATAATTACTGAAACAATATCATTTTCCCTCACCCCATTCAACATTCAACGATACCTTTTCAGCAAATTCCAAATAACAAATAACAAATAACGAATAACGATCTTCACCGATTCATAAACTTTTTTAGTAAATTCTAATTATTAAAAGCGTAAAATTTCTCGCTCATACTCCTCTGCTTGCGGTTCTGTTTCCCAAACAATCCCTTCCCCAGAACCAAGAGCAACGTCCAAATAAAGGCTTTCTGTGGCAGTAGTGGCAGTGGCTTCGTTCCCCTCAAAGGGTTGTAAATCCTCACTTAAGAGTCGCAGGGTAATCCCTGCTGGAATCATTTCACCGATAACTGTTGGTTGCAGTTGGAAACGCCAGACTCTCTCGGCTGGATCACCAATGGGCATTACTTGTAATTCATAAGACTGATTTTGAATAGTCACAGGTCGGCAAAATGCTTTTGCTACGGATTGAGAGGCACTTCCTCTGGCTGCAGCAAACTGTGATTGCCAGTCTAGTTGTCGCCAACCCAGTTGTTGGGCTAATTCTGAAATCCCTGATTCTAACCATCTTAAGATAGAACGCTGTTCTGGCAGCCCCTGACGAAACTCATATAAGCGTTGTCGCCAGCCATCATGGGAGAGTAAAGCCCCCCAAGTGTGGAAGGGAATGGCAAGGCGAGGTTCAATAATTTGGGAGTGACTGAGGCGTTGTAATAAATTTTCGACTTGTTCGAGGGGAAGATTGGGTAAGTCAGCAATGGCGGCGCGTGTGGTTTCTTGGGGGCATAATTCCAGCGCAACTAACAAAGCATTAGCATCATCATAGATTTCCTCAGCATTTAAGGCATAGGAGCGATGATCATAGTCATATTTTCCCTGTTCTTTTAATTGCATATGAGTGGTATAACCCCAAACTCGGATGAAGTGATCATCAGGATTAACTTGAATGGCTAAATAATAATCCCCTGCCCAATTGGGAATATCAACCCATTCTTGAGGAACTCGCAATTGCGTTGTATCAATTGCTTCACTGGGCATGAGAATAATGCGCTTGTCGCCAAGGGTAATGGCACTACCATTAACAAGACTCCCCATATTAACCAAGGAGTTTTGAGACCAAGGGAGAGTTACTGTTTCTCCTTCTTCTTGTAACCAAGATACAACAGTTTCAAGGGTGATTTGGTTCAGATAACTTTGCCATCTTTCCTTGGGTTGTAAAAAAGATTGCGTTTTCTGCTGGGCCCTTTGTTGAGTCGAAGGCGTTATTTCTAATTCAATTTCGCTTGGTTGGGTTAAGGAGAAAATCTCAGCGTTCATGGCAATTGGCTTCTCAGGTTATTTCGTCTTCGTTTGGGGCATAGTGGCTGGTTAACCACTCATCTAAAACACCACTCATGTTTTTCAATAGATCAGAGGTGACGGAAATATGCAGCGTCTCTTGACTCCACTGAGCTAACTTTTGTAAGAGGGTTTTCCGAATCCGGTTGAGTTGCCGAGAAACGTTATATTGCTTAACTTCTAGGGCTTTTGCAATTTCTTTCTGGGTATAGCCTTGACGGTAATAGTAGTCGAGGAGGGTTTGTTGCTTAGAATCCAGTTGCGCGATCGCGCTTTCTAAGGTTTTCCCAATTTCCAACTGCTGGGCTTGTTTTTCTTGTTGCTCTTCGGCAATAATCGCTTCGGTGAGGGGAGTTGGGGTGTTGGTATCGGCTAAAGTTTCGGTAAAGGTTTGATCATCCTCGTCGGAAAGGGGCTGATCGCTGGAACTGACAGTGGGATAAAGGTAAGATCGCGCGACTTTAGCGATTTTCAGCAGCCATGATTCTAACTGTTCTCCTTGAGTGACGGTTTCGGCTGGTGGCGTGTTTTGGCGAGCTTTTTCGTTGTAACATTGCGCGATCGCGCTCCAGGTCTGGTGACTCGGTTTTCCCAATTGCCGCGTTGTTTGCCCCGGTTCTGGAACGTAGATTTGATTAAAACACTGCCAAGCTAGGGTATAAGTGGCAATCTCCTGAGAAGAAACTCCTTGCTGTTCTAGCGCCTCAGTAACTCGTTTCTGGCTTAATTTCCGCAATAATCCCCAATCCGAACAGATATCGGTTTCTTGACGCTGCCGTAAGGTTCCTTTAATCGTACTGTTAAAAATGGCACGAGCGTAACTCTTTAAGTGACTATTTTGCTGGGGGTTAAATTTATTGAGAGCCGTATCCACTTCCGCGATCGCGATCTGAAAACAATCGGCTAAACTATAACTTAACTGGGAAAAGCTACGAGTAATATGATAAGCCGCCCAGTAAGCCGATTCTTGTAAATAAGCCGATAAATGCCCTCGTGCTAGAGTTGATCCTTGATCTTGCCAATGTTTATGCCAATATTGCACCCAAAACCGATCCGAGGTTTCTGAGATGGTTGCCAAACTCTTTTCCATGCTGCGACGAAGCCTCGGATCACTCACCCAACCCCGAAACTGTTCTTGATCAAGTTGTAAAAAGGTGGAGAACAAAGCCACCAAATCTTTTCGCGGATACATAAGTTAA
>CAZTXK010000272.1:0-3365 GCA_964617275.1 uncultured Dactylococcopsis sp.
AAAAGAAGAACTTGCCAGCGCAATTTCCGCTTCCGTGATCCACCATCTAGAACTTTAAACAAAAGGCTGGAAGCCGACTAGTAATGCTAGGGTCTCCTTTCTGAAAAATCATGACTCATTTATTAAGTTTTATTACTAATTTTAAGCGTAAAATCTCGGAAATCCGATCAGGCGGTAAGGGATAGCTATTAAACTTGATTACTCATAGACAGACGGGTAAAGTTTTAAGCTCGATTAAGAAGAAAAAGCACACTTTTCCCCATTTTCTCGTTGTTAAACTGAGTAAAATTACTGCTTGCTTCTGAAAAATGTAAATTTATGTTGCTATTTCCTCATTTCTAAAATTTCTATGGATATACTGAATTATTAATTAGGCAAAGTGAATGCCATAGCAAAATTTAATAAAAACATAATTACAAGTTTCGCTAACAAAAAACTGGAGGAAAATAAAATGCAATTAACTCACAATACAAATCCTACTCAAAATCAGCTTTTTGCAGTTCTCAAGAGCTTTTCGCTTTGGTGTTTTACCTTAACGGTTTGCTTTTTAGTGGTCGGATTTCCCGTAGTTGCGGTGATGACAGCAGTGGCTTGCTTATTCGCGATCGCGCTTCAATCCGTTTTACCGATGAGTGCCGTTTTATTAGTGGCAACTAGCGTCATTGGTTTCAACTTATTAGCAATTATCTTAACTTCAGCCGGATTAACTTTAAAAGGAATCCATCCTCAAGATGTTAGCTGGTTACGTTGGCTGCATGGCAAAGGCAGCCTCAAACAAACAGCGAAATTTGCCGCTTGCCCCATTACCTGTAACTTATTTCAGGAATAAAATCAGTTTCTCCAACTGCAATAAATTTGTGTCTTAGGGATTTTTGAGATCAAGCATCATTAGGTGGGTTTTCCCACCTTTTTTGTTGCGGGGATGCCCTTGAAGTCACTATCATGGAAATGTTAGTCTTAGAATTTAGTTCAATAATAAATAGAGATTATGCTTACTCTAAAAATCGGTGTTTACCTCGTTGTTGCCTTTTTTGTTAGTTTATTTGTCTTTGGGTTCTTATCTAACGATCCCGCTCGTAACCCAAACCGTCAAGACTTAGACTAATTGGCAAGTTTCCAATAGAACGCGCGATCGGGCGGGAATTTCTCGCTCGATTTTTTTATGTCAGCCATAAGTTAAAGTGGATATGACCAACGGTCGTAGCCTGCCCCTTCCGTTTAGGAAGGTGTAATCTGCGACTTTGAATTTATAGCGACTAGGGATCACAATATTACTGAAATTCCCTCTCTGGGTATTCATTAGAAAAACAATTATTTGTAGATCACCCGCTTAGAACTATGATTAGAATCGAAAACCAAACCAGGGCAACCCACTCTCAAACATCAGAAACTCCACCCCAAGGGAAAACTTGCTTAGAAGATGCTCTTGCCCAATGTCAAGAAAAGGGAATGCGCCTCAGTCGTCAACGGCGGTCAATTTTAGAACTATTGTGGCGTTGTGAAGAACATCTATCCGCCCGAGAAATTTATGACCGTCTCAACCAAGAAGGAACTGACATTGGACATACATCAGTTTATCAGAATTTAGAAGCCCTATCTAGTCATGGCATTATTGAATGTGTTGAACGCTGTGAAGGGCGGTTATATGGTCATGTCAGTGAAGCCCATAGTCATGTTAACTGTGTTGACAGCGGGAAAATTCTCGATGTGTATGTCGAACTGCCACAGGATTTAATCCAAGAAATAGAAGCACGAACAGGAATCGAGATCAAAGATTATCGCATTGATTTCTATGGACAGGAAAAAGAAAAATCATAGCAGTTGCTAAGATAACGGATGTTGTAAGCGCATTATTAAGTATATGGAAGCGGAAGTTTGGTATCGTCCCCTAGTTTGGACAGATTATCGGTTGGCGGTCATTTTTACTGTCCTGATGCCCTTAATTTTATTATTTTGGGCTTTTATTCAAAAAGCACAGAGTATGCAACGCCTTCTGATCATCTATTGGCGGGTTTCAAGTCTTCTAATGATTACGGTTTATTTAATGATTCCAGGTTGGGCGCTGGGCTATCTGGCAGGATTTTTTGCCCGAGTTTTGATTCCAATTTCTCTCTGGTTTTGGGCTGATATTAACGAAGATATTGCAGAACAGCCGAAACGTCCCCTAAAGTTTGTTTTTACCGCCTGGCGTTGGGCGATGACAGTTTATTGTAGTCTCGGGGCGTTAGTCAATCTTCCCTTCTTTGCTTGTGCTTTTTCGGAAGAGGCGAGAAATGGGGCTTATTGTCAAGTGTGGTTAGAAGCCCCTCAGCTTTATCAGCAATGGTTTCATGCTAACTCGACTCCCGGCTTTTTAGGGGTGTTAGGAATGATTGGATTAGTGGTTTATGTTGCCTCAATTGGCTACTTTCTCATTGTTCGTTTAGCCAAAGAAGGACGAACTGCCATGGTGGAGGAGTAATTAGAAATGACCCCAGAAAAACGCTTAGAACAATATACCTTACGATATCCTCAGGAAGTGCTGTTGCTAGACGTAGAACTAGAGGGACAAGCCGATCAGATTTTGATTTTTAAGGGGTTTTCCAGTTCTTTGATGAATCCCACAGCTTATGATCCTGATGTTCCTGTGTTAGCAGAAGAGGCAAAAATTCTCAGCATCGATCGCGCAGCTAGTCCTTACAATCCTGATAATCCTCAATATATTGAACAAGGGATTTCTTGGGAGACAATGGAAAAGCGGTTAACTGAACTAGGTTTATAATCCGTTTCTTATTACCTTCTTCAGCGATATTTGTCAACTGCTCTTTGCAATTCTTCTAATTCCGCAACAAAAATCCATGAGACTACCAGGGTAAAAACTTGACAAAATCAGGCTTAACCTAACGTAGCGACGGGGTTTTAGCCCCCAAAATTTATTGCAAAGCAGAACTCCCTCTGGATTATTGTTTTCCTTATACTACCTGAAACAGCGTGAATCCGTCAATATTTTCTCTCTAGAATTAGTCGTTAAGAAATGTAACTTTGAGTGATTGATACAAAAAACTGATAAATTCTAAAAAAAGGATTAGTAATACTCATATAATGCGATTCAAATCCAGAGTATAGATTTTTTCCCTAACAGATTACTCTAATTGTTTGCTAAGGTAATGGCTGTATGGTCAAATTTTAAGTTTTCAAGGGTAAATTGCTATGAACTGGACAAAATTAAGACAAATTCTAATTATATTTATTGCTGGTATTTTCTTATTCGTTACCACTGCTTGTGGGACACCCTCTCCAGAAGATACGGAAGTTGGTAGTGAAGTTCAAGAAGTTCCTTCTGAATTAACTCAAGAAGAAGCAGTAGAAGAGGAAACTCCTGAAGC
>CAZTXK010000273.1:0-3333 GCA_964617275.1 uncultured Dactylococcopsis sp.
TGATTTTGAGTTCATCAAGTTGCGCGATCGCGCAGTCAGCCTCTTTTAAATAACTCGTGCCACGATTGTTCCAAGCAATACCAATCACCCCTGCAGCACCCGCTTGTTTTCCCATCTGAATATCGCCGGGGGAATCTCCCACCATCAAACTCTGCTTCGCTTCTACCCCCAATTTCTCACAAGTTTGCAGGAATAACTGCGGATCAGGCTTACTCACCTCCCCACTGCTTACCCCTTGCGCCAACTGAATATAAGAAGACAGGTTATGGCGAGTCATAAATTCTTTCACCCCTTCTGGCGTATCAGCCGATAAAATGGCTAACTTTAACCCCGCTTGGGATAACTGTTGTAAGCTTTCTAAGCATCCTGTAAACAGCGGCGACGTTTCGGCATCAGGCGTAAAATGCTGATCCGCTTCCCAAAACGCTGCCCTTGCAATTTCTACTGACTCTAACCAATCCCTTCCCGTTTCCGCAACATAAGCCGCTGCCGCAATTTCATTTTCATAGCGACTTCCTACCGCCATTAAGCCTACAGGATTAATTGTCCCTTCTTCAATGCCAAACGCCATCAGTAGCGGATCGCCAATTCCGGGGATTTTGGCATCTAGCAGGCGGGCGCGTTTTTGTCCTAATTCTCGCAGAAACTGTTGGGAATCGGCTAAAGTGCCATCTTTATCGAAAATAACGGCTTCAATTCCAGAAAAGGTCTGATTGTGACACGCGATCGTTACCAAGCTGTTTCTCCTCACACTAAGGTTAATTCACCGACAATTTCCAGCCGCTTATGTTCATCAAGGGTGATAAACTTTTCTGCTAAACTATCAGACATAGCAGGAGTAATCCAACCCATCTGCATTAATAACTGAATTGCGGTGGCATATTTAGCCCGTTTTGAGCCATCTAAACTCTTAATCGCTAATCCCATGCCTTCCCCAATGCGTCCAATGCACTGCACACCTTCGGCACCAGCTTTACTCACTAATTCCCCATTGGTCACTTTCATTAACTCGGTATCAAATGCTCCCTCGCCAGCAACCATTTCCGGATAGTGCGTCATCGCCCGACTCATGCGTTCTAAATGTAGATTATCTCCTGAGGATAAATGAGCAAATAAGGTTGCCATTTGGGAGAGTTGCATATAGTAAGTGGGTGCGCCGCAATCATCTTGAACGCCAATAAATTCCGCCCCGGGCATTTGTAATAATTCCCCGACAATTTTGAGGATATATTCTTGGATGGCGCTGCGATGGCGGAGATAACTATTGAGGGGCCACCCGTATTGCTGACAAACCGCTAACATTCCAGCGTGTTTCCCAGAACAGCCATGCTGTAGGGGACTACTTTTTCCCGAGGGAATCGGACATTGTAGGGCGGTTGGTTCTACGTCTGCTCGCCATAAGATATTAAAGACTTGTCGGGCTTGTTCCACTGTTCCTTGATGGGAAGCACAAATAATCGCTAAGTCTTTATCGGTAAGATTAAATGCTTCAAACGCCCCACTTTTAATCACTGGCAGGGCTTGAAAGGGTTTTAAGGAAGAGCGAATAAAGGAGGCGGTTTCACAATGACCGGCAAAGGATAAAACTCGTCCTCGATGATCACAGACTAAGGCGTGAACTTGATGGATGGATTCAACAATGCCTTCTCGCAGGAGATGAACTTCGACTTCTGGGGTTTGCGTCCGTTTTTTGCTCATAGCTTTCTCAATAAATTAGTAACCATGCGAGACTATCGATCGCGCCTAGGATTAGCAACACCAAACCGGTTATCCGCAAGCGTTGAAAAATCGGTTGAATCTGATAAGACACAATTAAACGATCGCGCGATAAAACCTGTTCTGGCTTTTCCCAAGTTTGTCCATCGTACCAGCCAGATTCTTCATAGGGAATCAAGGCTTTCTCTAAACGGGTGCGAATATAAGACCAGCCTAGATACAATCTCACCACAAAGAACACAACTAAGAGACTTGCCGCCAAGCTGCCACAGAGAAAAAACGGAAGGGGATCACTGGCAAGGGGAAAACTCGCGGCAGTAATGGGTCCTGTCATGATCCAACCCCAGACCCATACCCAAACTAATTTTCGGATATAGCCTCCTCGGGTGAGCGTCACCCAACGAAAGGGCCAAGAGGCTTTTAATTTCTCATATTCATTAATCGGGAGTTGTTCAATGGGAACCGGACAAGGTTGAGATATGGGAGAGTCTCTCATTGCTGCTTAATTAACGGCTTCAAAATCAATGCGCTTGGCGTGTCCCCAAAAGGCTTCGATATCGTAAAATTCTCGCTCTTCGGGGAGTAAAATATGAGCAATCACATCGCCATAATCCAGTAAAATCCAATTCCGTTCTTTTTCTCCTTCAATTCGCACCGGGGGATAGTTGAATTCGTTTTGGACGCTGGCTTGAATTGCGTCAGAAATGGCTTTAACTTGGGTGCGAGAATTGCCGCTGCTGACAACAAAATAATCGGCAAGATAGGAAACTTCCACCACTTCTAATAAGACAATATTTTCGGCTTTACGACTATCTGCGGCGTGCGCGATCGTCCAAGCGAGCTTTTCGGCGGCGGCAAAGGTGGGAGTGGGAATGGAGGTGGTATTTTGATTAGACTGATGATTCATGAAATCGGGGGTTAATAATTAAAAAAGTTACACGATAATTAGAAAGATTGAACTTACTCCCAAGATAGCGTGGATTATTGTTCTCAGGTAGGAAATGGTTGAGAGACGTTAACATTTTCCCGCTTGCATTGCCCAATTGCGAGTGGCGACGGTTCGGGGATGAATCGGGCGGCCTTTTTGTATTAATTTTTTAATGGCAACATCACAAACTTGGTAAACGCCTCGGTAAAGGTTTTCTCTGGCAATTTCTCGCATGGTGTTTAATTCTTCGGTATCACCGCGAGTGGGTTCAAGTTTATCCGCGACAAAAACAATGCTGCTAAGGGGAGACATTTCAGCATTCCCAAGGGTATGTTGCGCGATCGCGCTTAAAATTTCTTCATCTTTAACCTGAAAGGTTTCTTCAGCAACCATCGCACTGACATCGGCGTGTAATAAGTGAGGACGCCCGGCACAAATTTCATCCACTTCTATCCCCTTTTCTTTTGCCATGGCTAATAATTGATCGGGTGGAAAATACTTTGCTAAATCGTGCATTAAGCCAGCCGTTTGCGCTTTTTCCGCATCAGCATTATGAGTGATTGCCAATTCTTTTGACATTTTTTCTACCCCCAAAATATGTTCAACGCGAGCAGGGGGCACATTATTTTCTAGCCACGCAATTACTTTCTCTCTTTCTACCAACAAATCTTTTCTCCTTATTTGTTATT
>CAZTXK010000274.1:0-3308 GCA_964617275.1 uncultured Dactylococcopsis sp.
TTGGGAAACTACCTCGATGAGCCTCCAATCAACATTGGCACTCGCAACCAACCCTCTTTAGAAGCGATCGCGCGACTGAATCCCGATCTCATTGTCGGAGAGGGAGTGGATGAGAAACTGTATGATCAACTCTCCCAAGTTGCCCCAACGGTTTTCCCGCGAAAAGATATTGCCAGTTACAAAGCCCAATTTCCCTGGCAAAAGGAATTAAAACTGTTAGGGGAAATCTTTGATCGTGAGGCAAAAGCCCAACAAATTCTTACGGAACATCAACAACGACTTGCCCAAAGCAAGGAACAATTACAACCCCTCACAGAAAACCAGCCTCGGGTTTTACTACTTGCCATGTCGGCCCTTGATCGCATCAGCGTCTTTACCGAGGAAACCTTCCCAGGAACGCTATTAACTGAGTTGGGGTGGGAATTGGCGATTCCAGAAGGGGAAAGTCCGCGATATGGAGAAGTTCCCGTTAGTTTAGAAACTCTGCCTGATTTAAAGCCTGATCTCATCATTGTTATGGCTAGCGGTTATACCGCAGTAGAAGCCATAGAAAAACAATGGCAAGACCATCCCTTACTGCAAGCATTACCCGCTTGGAAGGCAAATAACGTTTACTTTGTCGATTATCAGCTTTGGAGTCGCATTCGGGGACCTTTAGCAGCCGAACAAATTTTCACACAACTGGAAGAGAAATTACCTGCTAAATAAGGGAAGAACGATCGTGCAAACATTCCTCATCATTTGGTTTGGGCAACTGGTGTCCACATTTGGCACTTATCTCATCAATTTTGCTGTGGGAGTTTGGGCGTGGGAATTGACAGAACAAGTAACTGCCCTTGCCCTAGTGAGCATTTTTTCCCAACTTCCCGCTCTTTTTCTGACCCCATTAACGGGAATAATTGTTGACCGTTACTCCCGCAAACGACTAATGATTTTAGGGGATACCATGGCGATGCTAGCCACTGTGGCAGTCGTGATTTTATCGGTCAGCAATTTGCTTGCCGTTTGGCATATTTATCTAATTGGGGCCGTGATTAAAGTCTTTGGGCAATTGCAGGAGTTGGCTTATGATGCTTCTTTATCTCAACTGGTTGCGCCTCAAGATTATACCCGTGCCACAAGTTTAAACTCTAGTCTCCATTATGGTTCGATGATTGTCGCTCCGGCTTTAGCCGGGTTTCTCTATCCCTATTTAGGACTCACTGGCATGGCTGTCATTGATTTCGGGACATTTCTGATTGGGATTTTAACCGTGATTCTGGTCAAAATTCCTCAACCTAGCACTAGCGAACAACAACCCGTACTGAATCTTTGGTCTCGTTTCAGTTTTGGTTTCCGTCATGCCTTTACGCAAGCGGGACTGCTTTGGTTTTTCGTTTGGGTAGGCTTATTTACCTTCTGTCATGATCTCGGTGCACCTCTTGTCACCCCCATGATTCTCAGTTATACCGACAATAATACCGAAGTCCTGGGCGCGATCGCGACTGCTGCTGGATTAGGAGGAATAATTGGTGCGGTAATCCTCTCAACTTGGGGCGGTTTTCGTTCCCCCATACGTGGACTTCTATTTGGGTTTATTGGGGCTGGAATTAGTAAAACTGGTTTTGGCTTTGGTCAAAGTGTCTTGGTTTGGTTTCCAGCGCAATTTTTTTCCTCCCTCAACTTTCCCCTAATTGAAAGTTCCCAAACCACGATAATTTTAAGCAAGGTGTCTTCCCAATTTCAGGGACAAGTATTTGCCGCTCTTTCCTTAACCAAACAAGGGATTTCCATTGTCGTCAAATTACTATCAGGCTTATTAGCAGACAATTTCTTTAAGCCAGCCATGCAATCGGGGGGATTGTTAGCAGGAATCGTGGGAGAAATATCCGGGACAACATCAGGAACTGGTTTAGCGATTTTTTATGTTTTAACTTCTTTAGGAATACTATTAGTGGGCTTAGTGGGATTAATCAATCAAAACTTAACAGACTTAAATAACTGAAAATAACCCCTCAGGTAGCCGATGCTTTAATCGCTTTCTTGAATTACTCGAAAGGTTAAATTAATTCGAGGGGAAACAGGCTTTTTGGTTTTGGGAATTTGATGATACCAATATTGTTGAGTTTCTCCCTGCATTAATAAAAAATCGCCATGTTTGAGATTAATATCATGTCTTTCAGGATTCTTTTGATCTCGATACTTAAAACTAAATCTTCTTTCTCCTCCAAAACTAACCGAACCAATAACAGGATGTTTACCTAACTCTGGTTCATCATCACTATGCCATGCTACTCCATCATTACCATCTCGATATAGATTTAAAAGGACACTATTAAAGTTAACTTTAGCAATGGTTTCAATTTGATGTTTAATCTCTAATAGTGCATCTGTCCAAGGTTCAGGGTTCATCGTAATCCCAGAATAAGTATAAGTATATCCCTGATCCCCATACCAGGCAGTGAGACGGGGAACAGGGTTTTCCTTCCCATAAAGTTTAATATATTCTTGTTTCCAATGAATTTCTTGTTCTAGCTTGCTGTAAAAGCGATCGCTGTTTTTTTGATAAAAGAAATTACGATAAATTTTGATATCACTGTGAGGAAGATTGAGTTTTTGATAATCGGGAGTTTCGGGAAAAATGGTAAGCTGTTCTGACATAAATTCTTTAGAGTTGGGCGAAATCATCAGGAGTGTTACAGTTAAAAAGGGAAGCGCGATCGCAGAGTTTTTCAGTTTGAAACTTGATGCCAAAGCTCTCAGGAAATTATTCTACCAATTAGGCAGAACCTGGCGACTTGCCAAGTGCTACATTAATGTTAGTAGAAGCAGAGAGACAAAAGGATGAGTGATGATTACTCAAACAATGGTACAACCTTCCTCTTGGATTGAAACTGGCATTGAGATTGAAAAAGTGAGAGGACTAAATCTTTTCAAGTTTACTGATGAACTGCAAAACCGATTGGAAATCTTGCTAGATCGGCAAAAAGCCAATCTGTTAACACCTGAAGAAACTGCTGAACTGGCTGGAATTACTGAACTTGATCGGATTTTCACCTTGATGAATGCTCGGATTATTGCCGACTCATGAGCATCAGTTCCGCTAACCGCCAACGCATTCGTGAGCGTGCTAATTTTTTGTGTGAATATTGTCATTCATCGGAAGAAGCCAGCGCGTCTCTTTTCACATTGGATCATATTTTTCCTAAGGGGACAATTAGTGCCATCAAGTTTGGAATAGCAGTAATCTCATTAGCATTAACTTAGTTTTTGATAATCGGGAGTTTCGGGAAAAATGGTAAGTTGTTCTGACATAAATGCTTTAGAGT
>CAZTXK010000275.1:0-1248 GCA_964617275.1 uncultured Dactylococcopsis sp.
ATCAGCGCGATCGTTGGCAAAAATTAACTCTAACCGTCTTTGCGATTCCTCTAATGCTGTTCGAGGTTCTTTCTCTCCTAATAAACTCGCTTCAATGGCGCGACCAAAATTTTCCGATAAGCGATTATAATTGGGAATAATCGGACGAACCTTTGCCACTTTCATTTGATCCAAAAATACTTCCAGCACAGGATTATCTTCCACAAACTGCTGATATTTTTCACTTTGTTGAGACTTAACATTCACAGGTAAATATCCAGTGCGTAAAGCCCACTCAGTTTGAAACTTCTCACTTAAAACATACTCTAAAAACTCAAAACAGGCTTTCTCCCGTTCAGGATTTGTCTTAAAGACAAATAAGTTCTCTCCTCCTACAACCGCAGCTTGTTGTTCTTTTTTAGGAAAAGGAAAGACATCATAATCAATATCAATTTCACTTAATTGTCCTAGCGTCCAAGGACCTGTAACCTGCATTGCCACTTGTCCAGACAAAAAATTATCAAGTTCATAGCCTCGCTCTGGCGCTGATAACATTGCCCAATCATTTTGCACTAACTTTGCCCCAAATTCAAGCGCGGAAATTGTTCCCTCATTAACTAAATTAGGCTGATTACTCTCTGTTAATAACTCCCCCTCAGCGCTATAGACAAAAGGAAGCCAAGTAAAAACTGTCCATTCTCCTTTCCCTAAAGATAAAAATATGCCCCGTTGATCTATGCGCCCATCCTCATCAACATCTTGCGTTAATTTTTCTGCTGTCTTTTCTAATTCCGTCCAAGTTTCAGGGATTTTTTCAATGCCAGCTTCCTCAAATAGAGAAGGACGATAAAAAATTCCAGCATTATTCGTTCCCATTGGAATTGACCAAATTTGATCATTTAATTCCATACTTTCCAATAAAACGGGATCAATTTCCTCTTTTAATGGCGATTGATTGAGCCAGTCATCTAAAGAGCGGATTGCCCCTAATTCTACTAACTGACCGGTTAATTGGGGAACAAACCACAGCATATCAGGGGGAACATCTCCCACCACTGCTGTTAAAATCTTCGGTAATTGCCCATCAGGCTGACCAATATAAATTGCTTCTACCTCAATCTGTTCATGAGTCTCATTAAATTTATTGACTAACTCTTGAAACACATCTCGATTCGGGGGAGGATTAATGCCATGCCAAAGGGTTAATTGAGTAATATTGTTGTCTTGACTTGAGCCATTTAAAGGAGTACAGCTAGTTAGTAATAGGCT
>CAZTXK010000275.1:1348-3302 GCA_964617275.1 uncultured Dactylococcopsis sp.
ACCAAATCATTCTTGGCTTGCATGTTCCCTTCTGTTGTTGCAACTGTTTTCTTATCCATAATTTAAATCACTATCAAAACTATTATGTTCTTAGCAGAGTTGATAAAACCCAATTTGACTGCTTGACAATAGTAATTCGGTAAGCTACTATCTACTTTAGCCAGTCCAAAAAGATACTTATTAAGCGCGTGATTAGCGCAGGAGCTGGGCGTTGACGGTCACTTAGATCTCCGTCCCTCCATCGTAGTCTCCCTAGGTACTGTTTATTGAGTCAGGGAGACGGAAACAGGGGTGGAGTGTGCTTAAAATTAGAAATAGCTATTCAATTAAGTCTTATTGAGAGTAGAAATCGCGATCGCGCAGCGGTTAGTAAGTTGAAAAGGGAGATATAGCGCGATCGCGCTAGGTAAAATCGTTAAGGAGAGGAAGCTAACCGTAAAATGAAGGTAATTTGGCACAGCTTGCGCTACCCTGCCTCTATTTGACCTTTTATTTCAAAAATTAAGGATGCTAACAGACTCACAGCAAAAGCAAAAACAACTTTATGAAACCGATTATTATCTCTGGGTGCTGGAAACGGTTAAGCAATTACAAAACAAAAATTTAGACTTTCTGGATTGGGAAAATCTAATCGAGGAAGTTCTAGATTTGAGCAAAAGAGAGAAAAGAAAACTACAAAGTCTATTAAAAAGACTATTAGAACATTTACTTAAGCTCAAATATTGGGAAAATGAAGTCAAAAAAAATAAACAGCATTGGCGAGGAGAGATAGCCAACTTTCGGCAAAAGATTAAATATCAATTAGAAGATAGTCCAAGCTTAAAGTCTTATCTCGACGAAATTTTTCTTCAATCTTATCAAGATGCCCGAATCATAGCATCGGAAAAATCTGGGTTACCGCTTAATCTTTTCCCTGAACAACCGATGGCGCCCCTCAAGCAAGTCTTAGATGAAAATTGGCTGCCTTAAATTCTAAATTCTAAGTTTGGCTCAGGCATCAAGGTTGGGGAAACCTTCAAGAGAATTGGTAGGAATAGAAGGAGTGGCGCGATCGCCTTCAGCAAATGGCGGAACTAGGCGCTACCTGAAAGATTCAACTCCAGATTTTGGCAATATTGAGTCTAAATCCCTTTAATACATCTTCACCAGATTGGTTAGCGTAGCAGTGAACTAGCAAAGCGCGATCGCGCAACAGTTAGGCAAAATGGGAGTAAAAAAATGCTAACAGCATTACAGCAAAAAGAACTGTATCAAGCCGACTATCATCTCTGGATAGTAGAAACCGTTAAGCAACTCCAAAATCAAAACTTGGAAGAAGTTGATTGGGAGAATTTAATTGAAGAAATATCAGATTTGGCTCGTCGCGATAAAAAGAAATTAAAAAGCTTGCTCAGAAGTTTATTAGAGCATTTATTGAAATTAGGTTACTGGGAAAGTGAATTTGAGAGAAATCAAGCTCATTGGAGAGCTGAAATTCGCAATTTTCGTAAGCAAATCAAAGATGAACTAGAGGATAGTCCAAGTCTAAAACCATACCTTGATGAGATTATTGGGGAATGTTATCAAGATGCTAGGGAAATTGTTAGTGATCGATCCAACATTCCTTTAGATAATTTCCCTGAAGAGCCTATTGTTAATCTAGAGCAAGTGTTAGATGAAAATTGGTTGCCTCGCTAATTCTCAAATTTTCCCTTTTCTAAGGGGATTAGGGGGATCGACGAAACTTTCTGAAAGCGCGATCGCGCTATTTCTGCCTCATTGGCGAGGCGCAACAGTAGAAGCAACAGAAGCCTTGGTTTTAGCCCGTTATCGAGAATAGGGCATTTACATTTAATTGATCTCTGGGGCAAACTGCCTAAAATAAAAAGAGAACCTCACCATGGGAAAGAATGATGTATCAAAGTAATCCGCCGCTTCCCCCAAAAGAAACCCTCCCCACCATGTATGATTTACC
>CAZTXK010000276.1:0-3294 GCA_964617275.1 uncultured Dactylococcopsis sp.
GGTTTGCGCCTCACTTGTTCCTTCATTGGGAAATTGAGGAAGGAAATCTTTATCGTTAGTGGGAACATAGGGGCCTTCTTTGAGTTCAAACATAACGGTATTAGGGGCTAATGCAACGAGGGTGTGAAATGTTCCTTCGGCAATCTCAATCCCATAATTTTCTGACTCTTCCCCTAGTTGTTCTTGCTGAGTAATATTACCTTGATCATCGAATAGTAATACTCCTATTTTTCCCTGTAAGGTGAGGAAACATTCAAAACCATTTTTGTCTTCGGGGCGGGTGTGGCGGTGTGGTCGAACATAGGTTCCAGGCTGCATAATGTTGATAAACCGTTGTACAGTGTCAGACAGTTCATGAAAGTTATAGTTTTTTCGCAAGCGTTCACTGTTGGCTGCTTCTTTGGCGACAGTGTTAATAAGCGATTGATTGAGTAGTTTGATTGTTGGCTTATTCATGGCAATTTTTAAGTAAGCTGTTTTCAATTTTATCCCAATGATGTGATTAGTCACGGGATAACGAATAACAAATAACGAATAACGAATAACAAAATTTTTATGTCAAATTTTAATCTACAATCTTCTTATCATCCAACAGGAGATCAACCAAGCGCGATCGCGCAATTAACGGAATCTTTACAACAAAATAATCCCTTTCAAACCTTACTCGGCGCAACCGGAACCGGAAAAACGTTTACCGTTGCTCATGTGATTGAAAAAATTGGCAAACCCACGTTAGTTTTAGCCCATAATAAAACGCTAGCTGCCCAATTATGTAATGAGTTGCGAGAGTTTTTTCCGAATAATGCAGTAGAATACTTTATTAGTTATTACGACTATTATCAACCCGAAGCCTATATTCCTGTTTCCGATACTTATATTGAAAAATCGGCTTCTATTAATGATGAGATTGATATGTTGCGACATTCAGCGACGCGATCGCTGTTTGAAAGAAAAGATGTGATTGTGGTTGCTTCCATTAGTTGTATTTATGGCTTAGGAATGCCAAAAGAATACTTAAACGCAGCGATTCCACTGCAATTAGGAGAAGAAGTAGATCAACGTCAGCTATTAAGAGATTTAGTTTCTGTACAATACAGTCGCAATGATACCGAATTACAACGGGGAAGATTTCGTCTAAAAGGAGATGTTTTAGAAATTGTTCCGGCGTATGAAGATCGCATTGTTCGGGTAGAATTCTTTGGCGACGAAATTGATGGCTTACGCTATGTTGATCCCACAACGGGAGACGTTTTACAAAGTTTAGAAAAAATCAATATTTATCCTGCCCGTCACTTTGTTACGCCAGATGATCAACTAGAAATTGCTTGTGAGAATATCGAAGCCGAATTAAAAACGCGACTAGAGGAATTAGAAAAAGAAGGAAGCCTATTAGAAGCCCAACGCTTAGAACAAAGAACCAAATATGACTTAGAATTACTGCGAGAAGTGGGATACTGTAATGGGGTGGAAAATTATTCTCGTCATTTAGCAGGGAGAAACGCAGGGGATCCCCCAGACTGTTTAGTGGATTATTTTCCTGATGATTGGTTATTAGTTGTCGATGAATCTCATGTCACGGTTCCGCAATTAAGAGGAATGTATAACGGCGATCAATCTCGAAAAAAAGTGTTAGTGGATCATGGGTTTCGGCTTCCCAGTGCTGCCGATAATCGCCCCTTAAAATCGGAAGAATTTTGGCAAAAAGTCAATCAATGTATTTTTGTTTCGGCAACCCCCGGAGATTGGGAAATAGAGCAATCAAACGGGAATATTGTTGAGCAAGTAATCCGCCCGACTGGAGTATTAGATCCGAAAGTTTTTGTACGCCCTACGGAAGGACAAATTGATGATTTATTAGGAGAAATTAAAGAGCGAGCCTCAAAACAGGAGCGGGTTTTAGTGACTACTTTAACCAAGCGTATGGCAGAAGATTTAACGGAATATTGCCAAGAAAGAGACATTCGAGTGCGCTACTTACACTCAGAAATTCATTCTATTGAACGGATAGAAATTTTACAAGATTTAAGAAAAGGAACGTTTGATGTCTTAATTGGTGTTAATTTATTAAGAGAAGGGTTAGACTTGCCTGAGGTGTCTTTAGTAGCGATTTTAGACGCGGATAAAGAAGGCTTTTTACGCTCAGAACGTTCCTTAATTCAGACCATGGGAAGGGCGGCGCGTCATGTGGAGGGACAGGTGGTTTTGTATGCTGATACCTTGACTGAGAGTATGGATCAGGCGATTCAAGAGACAGAAAGAAGACGCAAGATTCAAATGGAGTATAATGAGCAACATGGGATTACTCCGCAATCCATTGTTAAAACTCAAAGTAATTCCATTCTGTCGTTTTTAGACATTTCCCGCCGTTTGAATGCTCAACAGCTAGAAATGGTCTATGAGCAAGCTGACGAGTTGCCATTGGATAAAATTCCGCAATTGGTGGAACAACTGGAAGCCGAGATGAAAGAGGCAGCGGAAAATTTAGAGTTCGAGAAAGCTGCCAATTTGCGCGATCGCGTTAAGAAATTAAGGGCAAAATTATTAAGAAAGTGATAGTCTGGGCAATCACTGTCGTACATTAAAGATTATTTCTTGGAAAAATCAATCATTAATTCAGGAACCTTGCTGCCACAATAACGTCAAATACGATTAAAATTAGGGATAACCAAAAAGCTGTAACTTAGGAGTGGGCTTCGACGGTCTGCACGATCTCAGTCCCTCCGAACGTAACCTCTCATCCTGTAGTTTACAAAAAGGAGGTCGAATTGGGAAGAAGGTGTGACCGAAATCGGAAGCGTTCCAAGCGAAGGGCAATTTATTGTCCGCATCATGGTTGCTACCTAGACAGCGTGAGTCAGAAGTATCCCATTTACGCAGATCGCCCAGAACATTTACAAGAACAGGGGATGACTAAAAAGACAGCCACCTTAGTGTTAGCAAATCGGACAGCAGTTCGGACGAATGTTTGGGTGGAAGCCTTTTGGTGTTCTGAATGTGAAGCAGTAACTTGGTATTTGGTGCGTAAAAACAGCGATCGCGCTTTTGAAGTCTCTCCAGTTCCCCGTGGCTTGTGGGAAAGAATGGAGGGGGCGATTGATCCCTTTGGTAATCCCACGGTCAGTGAATTCACTCGTAAGGAAGCAAAACGACTAAATAATCGGCTTTACAAAGATTATGAGAATTAACATCAAAGCTACTGCACAGTTTTAGTAAAAAGTCAACCCTCCCTGTTATTATGGCTACAACTTTAGAGTCAGCGATCGCAGAACATATTGTCCTTTTAAATTATGCTAA
>CAZTXK010000277.1:0-3292 GCA_964617275.1 uncultured Dactylococcopsis sp.
TCTGTTCCACTAAAGCTAACCCTTCTGAATGCACTTCGGGATAGTTTTCTTTTAGCCAAGACAACAACCGTGACAACTGAGCATTTCTTAATTCCAAATCCGCTTGGAAAATCGTCGCCACTGCCATATGTTGGGCATACTGTTCAGGATGTCCTTGTTGAACAAGCTGACGGGTGAGATGGCTTAAAGCCTGTTGACGAACTTGGTCTGAGGGAACGGAAAATTCGGACATTTTAATCTGCTAATCCAGGAGGGAGGGCTTCACCACACTGTTCATGGATTTCTGCCACTCGTTGAAACAACCAAGGATAATTATCTTTGTAATCAGGAATCAATGCAAGGGGGCTTAACAAAGCCGCAGCTGCGATATCAGCAACCGTTAGGGTATCTCCCACTAGAAAAGGTTGTTTTTCCCAAGGAGAAAGCACGTTGATTGCATTTTCTAAGCGTTGTTTTGCCAATTCCACTGCTGCTGGGGTGATACCATACTGACGACGAACAATATTAATTACCAATTGACTGGAGAGACTGGGATTAACGAATTTTCCCTCATTAGCTCGCCAATGATAATAGACAAACCGAGTTGCCGTCCCAATACTTTCATCTAGCCAGTCTTCGAGTAACCAAGCATAGCGATTTTTGTTAGCTTCGGAAACGGTATAGCTGGGGTCTGGATAATGATCTTCTAAATAATGAAAAATGCGAGTAGAATCGCCAACGCCGCTGTTGACATTTTCCGGCGTTGGTAGTAGAACAGGCACTGTAGTTAGTCCTGTAATGGGCTTGACTTTTAAAATATGTAGCCCTGGGGTTAAGTTTGTTACTTGATAATTAACCTTTTTATATCCTAAAGCGAGTCTTGCTTTGCGACAGTAATGAGAGGTACTGAATTGTAATAATAGCATTGAGTTTTTTCTGACATTCTTGTCAACAACGATTAATTCTAATGTTAGGATAAGAGCAATTTATACATTTGGATAAATTCGTTATGTTTGCTGTCTCAGAAAAATCGGCTCCTGTTCGTTCGTCTCAAACTTCTTCTTCTGTTCCTCCCCAATGGAATCGTTATCGCAAAACTAAAAAGAGTGTTCCCTTATTTCTGCGAGTTTTATTATTTTTTCAATATACCTCTGCTATTTTAACAATTGGAACCATTGGGGCAAGTTTAGTTGTGTATGGACTCACATTTTACACCCAACAGCAGTGGAATCATAAGTATGATCAGCTAAAACAATTACAAAGTCACGAGCGAAATATAACCGTTGCTAAGGAAGCTCTTCAAGACCAGATTATCAAACAAGGAGGAAATCAAAATCATGATTTTGTTCCCGTAACACCTGATAAAACGATCTATTTAGAACCTACGCCTGCCGATGATCTTTCCGATAGTTCAGAAACCGCTTCAGATCAAGATCAACAATTAGAAACTCCAACCACGGAGCGACCTTTAAGTTACTAAAATGATCGAGAGAATTAATCCCAATACGAAAAGATTGCTGTTAGTTTGGCTTTTTCTATTTTTCGCCTCGATTGCATTAGGAGTGAGGGTGTATTATCTTCAGTTTGTGGAAGCAGAAAGGCTACAAAGTAGAGCTAAAAGTCAGCAAGAGTTGACCATAGAGTCCTATGTTCCTCGTCGTTCTATTATTGATGCCCAAGGTGAAGTTTTAGCAACGGATCGGTTAGTGTATGAGCTTTATGCTCACCCTTATTTATTTAATAAACCAGAGGAAACAGTCGCTAAAAAATTAGCAGACGTTCTTGATCATAGGAGTGAGTCAGAGTTATTAACTCGCTTTCAACAACAAGATTCTGGCATTCGCTTAGAAGAGAATTTAAGAGAAGAAGTGGCTACGGAAATTAAAGGTTGGGGTTGGAATGGTATAGATTTATTGGAAAAGTATGCCCGTTATTATCCCTATGAGACGTTGGGAGCGAATGTGGTGGGATATGTGCAAAAAGATGACCATCAAGGAAAAGCAGGGGTTGAATTTACCCAACAAGAACGATTAACTCGGGTGGGTGAAAGTTTATCTGTGGAACGTACAGCACGAGGGGGAGTTTTACCAGCATCTTTACCGAAAAACGCTATTGCTTTTGATGAAAAGCAGCTGCAATTAACTCTTAATCTCGATCTGCAACGGCTCAGTCATCAAGCGTTGAAAAAGCAAATGCAGGAGTTTAATGCCAAACGCGGAACCGTCATTGTGATGGAGGTGGAAACAGGGGAATTATTATCCTTAGTGACTGAACCCAGTTATGATCCCAACCGTTATTTTGAATCTGATTTGGAGGATATGAAAAATTGGGCAGTAACTGATTTATATGAACCGGGATCCACCTTTAAGCCGATTAATATGGCGATCGCGCTAGAGGCAGGATTAATTAACCCCAATACCGAAATTTATGATCCCGGAAAAATGAAGGTGGGAGGATGGACTATTCGTAACCATGATTATTTTAGTAATGGCGGTCACGGTAAAATTGGACTAGAGGAAATTTTACAAGTGTCTAGCAATGTGGGCATGATGAAAATTATGCAACGAATGCGTCCGGAAGATTACTATGAACAGTTAACAAAATTAGAATTAGAACAACCAGTGGGGATTGATTTAATGGGAGAAACCCCTGGACACTTAAAATCGGAATTTGAATTTACCAATTACCCCATTGAACCGGCAGTTGCTTCTTTTGGACAAGGTTTTTCTTTAACCCCGATTAAACTGGCGCAATTACATGGCGCGATCGCGAATGGAGGACGATTAGTAAAGCCTCATGTGGTCAAAGGATTAGTGGATCAAGACGGCGCGATCGTCAAATCGGATCAAGCTCCGAAAAAACAAGTTTTCTCGCCTCAAACCAGCCAACAAGTCTTACAAATGATGGAAACCGTGGTAAGTGAAGGAAGTGGACAAGTCGCGCAAATTCCTGGTTATCGCTCCGCTGGAAAAACGGGAACCGCTCAAAAAGCGAATATGGGAAGTTATCGGGGCAATGGCAAAATTACCAGCTATGTGAGTATTTTTCCAGTGGAAACCCCTCGATATGTGGTTTTAGCGGTTGTTGATGAACCCAAAAAACCCCTTGCTTATGGTTCAACGGTGGCGGCTCCCATTGTTAGAGATGTCATGGAAGGGCTGATTACCATTAAAGGAATTCCCCCCACCCATCCTGAAGAATTTGAAGAAGAAGATGATGACGCATAACTCCACAAGCCCACCGCGAATAGAATCCTTAAAGGTTCAAAATTATCGAGCTTTATGTAATCTTGAATTAAAAAATATCACCCCTT
>CAZTXK010000278.1:0-3273 GCA_964617275.1 uncultured Dactylococcopsis sp.
GCTGCTTTAATAATCTGATAATAAGGACTTTTCGTAATATTAATGGTCTTCAACTCTTGGGAATCAGTTTTTAACTGCGCTTCTCGTTTTCCCTTGCTGACAATGAGAACATTACCCTGATCATTTTCAATTCGCAGTTCATTAATATTGTTCCATAAACAACAAGAATAAGTCCGTCCGTCATACTCATAAGTCGCTTCTTGATATTCGGTATCTTCAGGTAAACGAAAACCCACTAATTCTAACTCTAAATTCACTTGACCATTCCATTGATTCTCACGGAGTTTATAAGCAATATCAATGGTTTTAGGGAGGGGAAAATAGTCTTTCCATCGCCACGCGATCGCGCTTTTGGTGACTAAATTGCCATTACTCTCTTGACCAAGACTTAATTTAACATGATCTTTCCCCACAATCCGTTGCTCAACTACTGTTACATTTTCGCTTAAAAATCTCGGTTCTTCATTGCCAATTCCCCAAGGTTGCAGACTATCAATTTGCTGATATAAATTAGCCGTTAAATCCTCAAAACTTGCTTTACCATCAATTTCCACTAACGGCTTAAGGTGTTCGGGTTCTAAACATTGATGGGCAAACTCACTTAATCGTTCCCGAAAAGCCTCTAAATTACTGGTTTCTAAACTAAACCCGCCTGCTGCTTTATGTCCCCCATATTTCCCTAATAAATCATCACAATAAACCAGCGCATCAAACACATTAAACTCAGGGATTCCTCTAGCAGAACCGCGAATAGTTTGCTTGTCTTCTCCTTCATACGTGCCAATAAAAACAGGAACACCAAAGCGATCAACTAATCGTGAGGCGACAATCCCAATAACACCATGATGCCAATTTTCTTGAACAATGACTATCGCGCGATCGCGCAACCAATCAATTTCCCCCGATTCTAAATATTCAATGGCTTCTTGTTCAATTTCAGCGCACATTTCTTGGCGTTTGGTGTTAATTTGTTCACACTGCATCGCCCGTTCTAACGCTACTCCCTCATCATCGGTTGTTAATAATTCAATCACCGTTTGCGGATCACTAATGCGCCCGATCGCGTTAATTCTTGGGCCCAAGCGAAAGCCAATATCATCAGGTTTCACGGCTTGTTGTTGATCATTAACCCCACTTACCTGCATTAAGGCTTGCACCCCTGCTAGATTGGATTTTGGTAACTGACGCAACCCTCGTTTTAACCAGCGACGATTCACTCCCACTAGAGGGGCTAAATCGGCAATTGTTCCTAACGTAAATAATTCCAAAAGTTGTGAGGTTAAACCTTTTAATTTTCCCATTTTTTGTGCTGTTGTTACGGCTAAAACATAAGCAACACCAACACCGGCTAATCCTTGATAAGGAGAAAATTCTGATAATAATTTGGGGTTTAAGATCGCATCAGCAGGCGGTAAAGTTTCAGGTAAATCATGGTGATCGGTAATAATCACTTGCAACCCCAACTCCACAGCACGGTAAATGGGATCATAAGCGGCAATCCCATTATCAACAGTTAAAATTAAGCCCACCGCCTTGGCGGCACACTCTTCCACAATACGAGTATTAATGCCGTACCCTTCTTTCATCCGACTCGGGATGATATAATCCACCTTAGCTCCTAAATAGCGTAAAGTTCTTAATAAAAGGGCTGTGCTAGTCATGCCATCGGCATCATAATCCCCACAAATAATGATCGTTTCTTCCTCATTAATTGCCTCAATAATTAAATCAATGCTTGTCTCTAAATTAGAAAATTCGGTTTGGGGATCAGGTAAGGTTTCGCTTTCAGGATTAATATAAACTTGTGTTTCTTCTGGGGTGACAAATCCCCGATTAATTAAAACTTGTGCTAAAAGAGGAGATAACCCTGTTGCTTCAACAACTGAATCAATTTCTTCAGCATTAAAGGCTTGAATTTGCCAACGCTGTGACGGAATTTGAGGTTTCAATTTTATTATTTAATTTGCTCAAGGCTTACTGCAACAGATTTTAGCAAAAAACTTGGAAATCAATTATACCATTTCTAAGAATTGGCGTTACACACCACACCCTTCTTTTCCTACCTTTCAAAGGGGGTTTAGGGGGAATAGACTGTAACTTGACTTTTTGAGAATGGTATTATTTCAATTTATTAAAAATGACAGATCAACTTCCAAAATTACCTTTTCCCAAAGAATGGCTACCGCAAGATACTTATCTGGTTGGAGGAACAGTTCGCGATCTCCTTTTACAACGACAACGTCGCCAGTTTGATTTAGATTTAGTTGTCAGCGATCGCGCCATTGCTTTAGCCAAAAACATTGCCAATCGCTGCGCGGCGGGATTTGTCGCTTTAGATACTCAACGGGATATTGCCCGTATTGTGTTTGGGGAAGGAACAGTTGATATTGCCAAAATTGAAGGGAAAACCTTAGAAGAAGACTTACATCGAAGGGATTTTACCATTAATGCGATGGCGCAACATCTCCATAATCAAACCCTAATTGATCCCCTACAGGGAAAACAGGATTTAGAGGCCCGAATCATTAAAATGGTGTCTCCTGATAATCTGAAAGCCGATCCCTTGCGCTTATTTCGGGCATACCGACAAGGAGCGCAACTTAACTTTACCATTGATGATACCACTCGCGAGACCATTCGTAATCTTGCCCCTTTTATTGCCCAAGTGGCGGCAGAGAGAGTGCAAACGGAACTCTCTTATCTGTTTGCGAGCGTATCAGGAGGCATCTATTTACAACAAGCCTGGGAAGATGGAATTCTCTCCCCGTGGTTTCCTTCTCTCAGTGCGGAAAAAGTTGATCAAGCCCAAGCCATAGACGCGATCGCGCCCACCTTAGCTAAACACTGGTCAAAACTTGCAGTAGAATGGCAAAAGAATGTCGGTGGTCAATCTGATCCTTTAATTTCTTTAGCCAAGCTAACCTGCTTAGTTTCCTCTTCCGAAGAAGAAGCCGAAACCGAACTCACCACCCTCACTTATTCTCGCGCCGAAATTCGTACTGTAACCACCACAGTGAGTGTTTTACCGAGTTTGTTAGATAACGAAGTCGAGACAATGACACTGCGCGATCAATATTTCTTCTTTCAAAAAGCCGTTAGCGTGTTTCCCTGTGTCCTTTTAAGCGCGATCGCGAAAGGCTTAAAACCAGAGTCGGCGAAATTCTTAATTGAACGGTACTTAAACCCCAATGATCCCGTTGCTTATCCTCAGCCCATTGTAACCGGAAAAGACCTGCTGCGATCGCTGTCTCTGTCTCCCTCTCCTCGCATTGG
>CAZTXK010000279.1:0-1432 GCA_964617275.1 uncultured Dactylococcopsis sp.
TAAACCATTATTTTGGAATTAAGTGTTGTTCCACAAAATTAGTATAAACATCTCCCTCTAAAAAAGCAGGGGTCTCTAGAATCTTTTGATGAAAACTAATCGTCGTGGTTACACCTGTTATTGCACATTCTCTTAACGCCCGTTTCATACGTTTAATTGCCGCTTCTCGGGTGGGAGCCCAGACAATTAACTTTCCAATGAGAGAATCATAATAAGGGGGAATTTCATAGTCTGTATAGACATGAGAGTCCATTCTTACCCCTGGCCCGCCGGGAGGAAGATAACCACTGATGCGACCGGGTTGAGGACGAAATTCGTGTTCTGGATCTTCGGCATTAATCCGACATTCAATCGCGTGTCCTTTGATTTCGACATCCTTTTGACGCAAACTCAATTCTTCACCTTGGGCAATGCGAATCTGCTCGGCAATTAAATCTAATCCGGTTACCATCTCTGTAACAGGATGTTCCACTTGAATGCGGGTGTTCATTTCCATGAAGTAGAAATCGCCATGAGCATCTAACAGAAATTCCACAGTCCCTGCACCGACATAGTTAATCGACTGAGCCGCTTTAATGGCAGCTTTTCCCATTTTTTGTCGCAACTGGGGATCTAAAGCCAGGCTCGGAGACTCTTCTAATAGCTTTTGGTGGCGACGTTGAATCGAACAGTCTCTTTCCCCTAAATGAATGACATTGCCATAACTATCGGCAAGAATTTGAAACTCAATGTGACGAGGACGCTCAATGAATTTTTCCAAATAAACCCCACCATTGCCAAACGCGGCTTCCGACTCGCCTTTTGCCGCTTGAAAGAGTTTACTCAATTCTCCTTCAGTATGCACAAGACGCATTCCCCGTCCACCGCCACCAGCGGTTGCTTTTAACATCACGGGATAGCCAATATTTCTTGCCACGCGATAAGCAGCTTGATCATCAGCAAGTAATCCATCACTCCCGGGAACCACCGGAACCCCTGCTTTTTGCATTGTCTCTTTTGCTGTTGATTTATCACCCATCGAGCGAATAGCATCTGAACTCGGCCCAATAAAGTGAATTTTATGGTCAGCGCAAATCTCAGCAAAGCGGGCATTTTCTGCTAAAAAGCCATAGCCGGGGTGAATCGCCGTGGCGTTACGAGTCAAAGCAGCTGCGATGAGGTTGGGGATATTGAGATAACTTTTACTGGCAGGGGGTTCGCCAATACAGACGCTTTCGTCAGCAAGTTGTACATGAAGCGCATTACGGTCAATGGTGGAATGCACTGCAACCGTAGGAATCCCAAGTTCTTCACAACTATGTAAAATTCGCAGGGCAATTTCCCCACGATTGGCAATTAAAATTTTGGAAAAAGACATTTTTATTAGTCATTAGTCATTGGTCATTGGTCATTGGTTATCGGTTATTAAAACAAACAACCAAGAACTAACTAT
>CAZTXK010000279.1:1532-3236 GCA_964617275.1 uncultured Dactylococcopsis sp.
ATTATAAATTGTTTCGTCCTATTGTCGCCAAGCGGGATCGACCATACAAACAAAAACTAGCAGTTCTTTTATAATTGTGCCATCCCCGACGGTAAATTCTTCACATTCTTGTAGTTTTCTTACTAACATGGTTGAATTATTTTCGTTATTTAGAACAGTAATCTTGGCAATTAATCGCTTCTTCCGTGTTGGCAATTAGTGGTTTAATGGTACATTTAAGACGGTAATCATTGGTAAAAAACTGACAGTTAGCACAAGGAATTTTGTGCATGGTTTGACTGCGTTTAATGACATCATAAATGGTATTAAAGAGAGTTAAACCTAAAGCGATGATAAATCCCCATGCGATCACAAAGCACACAGGAACTAGCAAAGGTTCAATGAGGTTTAACAAGGAGTTTAAAAAGGTAAACATAATAAATTCCTGATTCCTCCGTGATTGAAGATTAACAAATTACCAACCCTTTATCCTATCATAAAAAAAGCCTTGATTAGACAAGGTTGAGGGGGTGAGCTTTAAACTCCGATTTTTTCCTTCAGTTCCGATAGTTGTTGCTGATTAAAGATGCGTTGAAGCAGTTCCGCTGCTGCCTGGGGATCAGCAGGAATGAGAACTTGAGGAGTCGGGCTTTGGGCGAGATTTTTCAGAGTCGCTGTGGCTTGGATATTTTCAGGTTCACCTAATTCTAAGCAATCACTTCCTTGCTTAATTTCTTGGATAATAATGGGCGCGAGAGTGGTATAAGAATGTTTGGGATTGGCGATCGCGCTTTTCGCGGTACTTAACAGAGTCTGCCAATTTTGGTCATCAGAAGCAACTTTTTGAGCGCGATCGCAGATTGCTCTTAAATTTTGACGACTATCTGGGGTATCCTCGTTTTGAAAAATGTTTAACATTTCCCGTAAAAGGGGGCGAACTTGATCAAGAGGGCTTTCAGTTTCTGTTTCTACTTCCACAGGAGTGGCTTGGGTTTCTCCTTCGGCTTGGGCTTCCTCTTCTCCCTCTGCTTCTCCCAAATCAGCAATCACGGCTTTAATATCGGCGCAGCGATCCAGATGTTGCTGTAATTCCTTAAACTGGGGTTCGGCACTTTTAACCAATTCTTTCCCTTGGGCTTCGGTTAACCCTTCAGGATTTTCTAAACGAGTAATCAAATCTTTTAAGACATCAAAAGCATTGAGGAAAAGCGACTCTAACTTTTCATCCACATTCACTTGACCATCGCGGAACACCTTAAAGGAATCTTCAAGACGATGGGCAGTTTTTTGGATGCTACCATAACCAAGCATCGCCCCACCCCCTTTAACAGAGTGGGCTGCCCGAAATAACTCATCAATTTGTTCAGAATCGGTACTGGCTTGGCTAAGATTCAATAAGCCTTGTTCGAGAGTTGCTAAGTGTTCTTTCGCTTCTTCAATAAAGTAACCGAGGATGCGTTGTTGATTGTCACTCATAATAATTTCCTTTGATTTGACTCCAATGATTCTATCCTACCTGTTTCAGGAGATAAGTTGTCGTAAGGGATTACAGTAATTCAGCAACAGAGAAATTAATCTCTGGAAACGCGAGACTGGAAAGATTTAAATCCGATTGTAAAATTTGAACATAAGCAAATCGATCGCGCAGCGGATTCCGATAGACTTCTAAACAATTTTCGTTGAGATCAATTAACCAAACTTCCTGAATTCCAGCACTGGCATATA
>CAZTXK010000280.1:0-3220 GCA_964617275.1 uncultured Dactylococcopsis sp.
GATAATTGGAATCAGGTTACTCGTTAAGGAAAAATTGCAATGCCAGACTCTTTCCTGTTAGCAGATGCAAGCAGTCGCCTCGAACCCGCACTCAAATATGCTGAAGTCTCAGAGGAAATTATTACCGAATTACAATTCCCGAAATCGAGTCTCTCAGTCTCCATTCCTGTGCGGCTTGATGATGGAAGCCTAAAAATTTTTCGCGGCTATCGGGTGCGCTACAACGATAATCGTGGCCCGACAAAAGGGGGCATTCGCTATCATCCTCAGGTTTCTCTGGATGAAGTGGAATCTCTAGCTTTCTGGATGACGTTTAAGTGTGCCTTAATGAATCTTCCCTATGGTGGGGGAAAAGGAGGCATTACCGTCAATGCAAGGAGTCTTTCCACCGCCGAGTTAGAACGCCTTTCTCGGGGCTATATTAGCGCGATCGCGGATTTTATTGGCCCCAATGTGGATATACCAGCCCCGGATATGTACACTAATGCCACGATTATGGGCTGGATGATGGATCAATATAGCACGATCAAACGTCGCATTACGCCTGGGGTAGTTACAGGCAAACCCATTAGTATGGGCGGGAGTCAGGGAAGAGAAACTGCTACTTCTGTCGGGGCGTTTCAAGTGATTAATACCCTCCTGGCAAAATTTGATCAGACTCCTGAGCGAACTACTGTGGCTATTCAGGGGTTTGGTAATGTGGGGGCGACTCTTGCCCAGCTTCTCTCACAAGTGGGATATCGCGTGGTTGCGGTGAGTGACTCCCAAGGGGGAATTTATGCCTCCCAAGGATTAGATATTCCCAGTATCCGCCGTTATAAATTTGCCAATCAAGGCTTACAAGCTGTCTATTGTGAAAACAGTGTTTGTAATATCGTTGAACATGAGGTAATTAGCAATGCTGATCTCCTAAAACTTGATGTGGATGTTTTAATCCCAGCGGCGTTGGAAAATCAAATTACCTCTGAAAATGCCAATCAAATTCAAGCGAAATATATTTTTGAAGTCGCCAATGGCCCCACTAATTCTGAGGCTGATGCCATTTTAGAACGGAACGGAAGCTATATTTTCCCCGATATTTTAGTCAATGCGGGTGGGGTAACCGTCAGTTATTTTGAATGGGTACAAAACCGCACGGGGTACTATTGGACAGCCGAAGAAGTGAATCAGCAACTGAAAGAACGCATGACTATTGAAACTGATAAAACATGGTCAATTGCCCAAGAATTTGGGATTTCCATGCGAACAGCTTGTTATATTCATGCCCTAAATCGTCTGGGATAAACCCGAGATAGTAATCGGGATGGCAGGATTTGAACCTACGACATCCTGCTCCCAAAGCAGGCGCGCTACCAAGCTGCGCTACATCCCGTCTAGCACTCAATTATCCTAACATATTAAGCTCAAAATGGAAAGTTTGATTGGTTATTCGTTATTTGTTATTTGTTATTCGTTATTTGTTGTTGGTAACTGGTCACTAATCACTGGTAACTGGTAACTGGTAACTGGTAACTGGTCACTGATTAACAAAGGACAAACAACAAAGTAAAAACTTATTCGGGATACCAAAACATTGCTTTAATCCCTTCTGGATCGGGAACAAACCCCAAGCGATTATAAAATTCGACAACGCCAGCATCGGCAAATAGCGTAATATTACTAATATCTTCTTGACGTAGGCGTTTAATCATATAATTCATCAGTGCTTTTCCTAGCCCTTTTCCTTGGGCTTTCGGATGCACTACCACATCCCAAATTGTGGCATTAAACGCATGATCGGAAGTGGCCCTTGCAAAGCCAATTAAACGCCGAGTTGCGCCTCTTTCTTCCCACATTGATACGACCAGAAAGCTGTGCTGCATTGCCTTACGAACTTTTCGCAAGGGGCGACGAGACCATCCCACCGCATCACAGAGTTCTTCTAATTCATAGACATCAATAGATCGAGTGGTGCTAAAAAGAATTTTACTTTCTTGTTTTGTCTCACCCGTTTTTAGCAAAGTTTCTTCCTCAGATTGAGTTTTGGATGAAGGCGCGATCGCGTTTGCGCTATTATTAAATAAACTTTTCCAAAATGCCATGCGGTCTGCGAGTCGCTTCTTAAGTGTTTTCTAGTTGCAATAACTTTAATTTATTAAAGCCTCTTCAAAAATCATAACACAAGGCGTTTTTACCGTCTCTAAAAGCAATTGCTAAGGAAAAGATCGCGACTTTAAAAGGGTTTCTGTCATTTGGGCTAACTTATCCAGTTGTTTTTCATCTTTTTCCGCTATTTTTTTATAGTTTAGCTTTCGTCGCAAAGCTGCCTTGGCAACATCCTCTTTTCCTTGATCTAAGGCTTTCCAAGCTACTTTTTGCCAAGTATTGGCTTCACTAAGGGCTTTTTTATACCGAGGCTGAATTTGATCCCAAACCCTTTGAATTTCCTCAAGGGCTTGATTCACTCTTTGTTGCTGATCATGTTGCTTTGACTGTTTCAGGGCTTCCTGTAAGGGTTCTGATAACCCTTCAACTTGTAAACGAGACATCATCGGAATAAAGTCCCGCACTTGTTGGCTATAGGCGTAACCTAGTTTGCACCAAGTAGCAAAATGCTCACAATTGTTAAACAAGAGATTATATTGCGCGTCTTCTCCGAGACGACTTTGGGCGCGGTGAACAACGGCTTCAGGAACAAAAGAGAGGGGATAATTTTTTACATAAACCGTTTTTCCGCCTGTAAACTCTTGAAAAGGACTCCGAGTAATAACCTCATTCCGTTTTCGCAGATGAATGACGGTTCCATCGCCACAATCAATGCCATGATGCTGATATAAGCCTTCCAAGGCTATAAATGGCTGTAAGGTATAAATTTGATCGCCACGCCCCATAACTCTCTAATTCTCTGCATCACCAAAACGAACTATATCATCTTCCCCTAAATATTCCCCGTTTTGCACTTCAATCATCACTAAAGGAATCACCCCTGGGTTTTCGAGACGATGGGGGGTATTCATCGGAACATACGTCGATTGTTTAGCAATCAGCGTAATTTCTTCCCCATCTTTGATCACTTTTGCCGTTCCCGACACTACAACCCAGTGTTCTGTGCGATGATAGTGCATCTGGGTACTAATATGATGACCCGGCTTAACTTCAATGCGGTTAATGCAGTACCGTTCTCCTTTTTCCAAAACGGTTACCGATCCCCAAGGGGGAATACGAGTTTGGGGGGCTTCTT
>CAZTXK010000281.1:0-3218 GCA_964617275.1 uncultured Dactylococcopsis sp.
GTAAAAGGGATTGATGTGGAAGTGAAATATGGCGAGATATATGGTTTATTGGGGGCGAATGGCGCTGGGAAAACCACCACAATTAAAATGCTGTGTGGGCTACTTCCAGCGAGTGGCGGAGAAATGACACTGGCGGGAAAAAGCAAAGACTTGCATCATCCTGAAACGCGATCGCGCATCGGTTACATGAGTCAAAAGTTCACCCTCTACGACGACCTTACCATCATCCAAAATCTACGCTTCTACTGTGGGGTTTATGGTGTCCCCCAAAAACTCCGATCAGAGAAAATTAACTGGGTACTCAAAACCTGCGGATTAGAAGGTCAAGAAAACACTCTCACCGCAAGACTTCCAGGGGGATGGAAACAGAGAGTCGCCTTTGGCGCGTCAGTGATGCACGAACCCGAAATTTTATTCTTGGATGAACCGACATCTGGGGTTGATCCCCTCGCAAGGCGACAATTTTGGCGATTCATTCGCGATTTTGCCCAAAATGGAACCGCAATTCTAGTGACAACGCACTATTTGGAAGAAGCAGAAAACTGTAATCGCATGGGCTTTATGGTTGCTGGCGAAGTGGTGACACAAGGATCGCCCACTGAGATTAAAAGTGAACAACCCGGTCAATTAGTGGAGATAAAAACCGATGATGTCGAAGTAACTTCTAACCGTTTGAAAGCTATTTTTGAGACATGGCGCGTTGCTATTTTCGGCGATCGCGTTCATTTAGTTTTAGATAATTATGAAGAACAATGGTCACAAGTGAAACAGTGTTTAGAACAAGAGAATTTAGAAATTTATAGTCACCGCTTAATTCCTTTTTCCTTAGAGGATGCGTTTATTGGAATTGTACAAAGGGAAACTAAAAATAACTCATAACTATCGTGGTCAAAATAATAAAAGTAACAGTCAACTAATCATAATGTTTTCCCGAATTATTGCTCAATGTCGTAAAGAAATCGCCCAGTTTAAGCGCGATCGCGTTACAGTCGCCCTTGCTTTTCTCCTCCCATTAGGAATGATGTTAATTTATGGCTTTGCGATTCGTTTAGAAGCCGAAAATCTTCCTCTTAGTATCTACGATTATGATAACAGTCCTCTTTCTCGCAGTTATGTAGAACGCTTATTTGCGACTAATCAATTTACTCCTGTCGAAACTAAAAATAACTCTCCTCTCACCCCTCTAGATACGGGAAGCGCGATCGCGTCAGTCATTATCCCGCCTGATTTTTCCCGTAAAATTCAAGGAAATAAAACCGTTGACGTTCAAGTTTTAGTGGATGGAAGTGATGTCAATAACGCCCGAATTGCGGAAAATGGTATTCGCGCCACGACTAATTTTTTTGTGCAAACTCAACAACCGCAATCATCTCCTCCTGCAGTTAATGCGGAAATTCGATTATGGTTTAATCCGGGGGGAAAAGAATCTTTGTATATTGTTCCGGGTGCATTTGCAGTGGTTTTGTGGGTGTTTCCGTCAATGTTAAGTGCCATTACTGTGGTGCGGGAAAAGGAACAGGGAACCATTTTACAAGTCTATGCTTCCGATTTAAAAGCATGGGAATGGCTATTCGGAAAAGTTTTGGCTTATGTTTTAATTGCAATGGGAGAAGCAATTCTGGTAATGGGAATCGGTGTTTTATTATTTGGACTTCAGTTAGCCACTGAACCGACTCCTTTAATTATTGGAACGATTCTTTATTTAATTGCAAGTGTGGGGTTTGGTGTCTTAATTGGGGCGCGATCAAATAATCAAAATTCTGCGGTACAAGGAACAGCAATTGCTGGTTTTCTCTCTGCTTTTCTACTTTCTGGATTTATCTACAGAATTGATAACTTTCCTCTCCCACTTTATCTGATCTCGAATATTATTCCTGCTCGTTATTATCTTTTAATAACACGGGATGCTTTTGTTCGTGGAACGGGTTGGGTTGGGGTTTGGTATGCGCCGATTATTATTGGCGCGATCGCGCTTTTACTCTTATTTGGCTCAATTAAAATTATGTCTAAAATGCAACTCAAAGATTAATTAAATATACTAGCCCCCCTTATTTAAGGGGGGTTCTCTGTTTAGGAATTGCTATATTATGAATCTAATCCATCGTTTTTTCGCCACTCGCTTTTGGTCACTTGTTACCAAAGAATTTCAACAAATATTCACCAATAAACAGATTATATTTCTGTTAATTTTTCCGCCCACTCTTCAACTCTTAATTTTAGGATTTGCTCTCAATCCTACCGTCACAGACTTAAGTTTAGGAGTCGTGGATTATTCCCAAACTCAAGAAAGCAGAGAGTTAATTTCATCTTTAACTGAAAATGATACCTTTAAAGTGACCTTCAATTCTCCACAAGAAAAGCAATTAGTGAACCAAGTTCGCACAGGAAAAATTACCACAGGTTTAATTATCCCCCCGAACTTTCGCTCAAAAATAATAGAAAATAAAACAGCAGATGTACAAGTTTTAATTGATGCTGTTGATGCGAATACAGCGCAAATTGCTCAAGGTTACACTCAACAAATTATCCAAAATTATAGTCGTGAAATCAATGTTTCTTTTTCTCCCCCTTTAGTGAATCCACAAGTAACATTTTTGTATAATCCAGGATTAATTAGCAGTTGGTTTTTTGTTCCGGGTGTCATGGGATTAGTGTTAACTTTAACGGGTTCTTTAATTTCTTCGGTGACGGTAATTCGAGAGAAAGATGTGGGAACGTTAGAACAGTTATTAATGACTCCTGCTTCAGCTTGGGAAATCTTAGCTGCGAAAATTACCCCCTTATTTATATTATTGATGGGAGATTTTTTCCTCGCTGCTGCCATTGGAAAATTAGTTTTTAATCTTCCCTTTCGAGGAAGTTTAAGCTGGTTTTTAATTTTTTCGGCAATTTATATTTTCGTTATCATTGGCTTAGGAATTTTACTAGCAACCTTATCTAAAACACAGGAACAAGTGGTTTTAATTTCTTTCTTTTTTAATGTTCCAATGATTCAGCTTTCTGGTGCAGTTGCACCCATTGAAAGTATGCCACCTTTCTTTCAAATGCTTTCTTTTGCTGATCCCATGCGTCATTATATCGCGATCGCGCGTCACTTAATTCTTAAAGACGTTGGCATCTTACCCCTGTTACCCAATGTGATTACTTTAATATTATTTGCCATCCTTTTATTAGGAATTAGTATTAACCGTTTTCGCGCTCAATTAACTTAATTATTT
>CAZTXK010000282.1:0-3214 GCA_964617275.1 uncultured Dactylococcopsis sp.
GGAATTAACAAACAAGGAACAATTTACAATGATGGAATGAAACGCTGATGAATCAAGAATAACGGATTATAAGTAACTATTATGCAGGAGTCTCAAGGAAAAGCGACCCGCCCTCAGGTAAAAAACGCTGATTACCAAAAGCTCGATCGCGCTCAACTCACCCCCATGATGCAACATTATATTGAGGTGAAAGAACAGCACCCCAATGTTTTGCTGTTGTATCGGGTGGGAGACTTCTTTGAATGTTTTTTTCAAGATGCGGTTACCGTTGCTGAAGAATTGGAATTGGTTTTAACCAGTAAAGAAGGGGGCAAAGAAATTGGTCGCGTTCCTATGACAGGAGTGCCTCATCATGCCTTAGATCGTTATACCGCCCTGTTAGTGGAAAAGGGCTACGCGATCGCGGTTTGCGATCAAGTTGAAGATGCCGCCGAAGCTGCCGCCGAAAAGCGCATGGTAGAACGCAAAATTACCAAACTCCTTACCCCTGGCACTCTCACCGAAGAAGGGATGCTTCACGCCCGTCGCAATAACTTTCTCGCAGCCGTAGTAATTGCAGGACAGCATTGGGGACTCGCTTACACCGACATTTCCACAGGAGAATTTTACACTACGCAATCCCAAAACTTAGAAACTCTTTCTCTGGAATTACAACGCCTGCATCCTTCAGAAATTCTCATCCCCACCAATGCCCCTGATATTGGCAGTATGTTACGCCCCGGGGAAACCTCTGACAGCGTTCCCGAGTTCCTTCCCGATCATTTTTGTTATACGCTGCGTTCCCAAACCCAATTTAGCGCGGGAGAAGCCCGTAACCAAATATTAAGCTATTTCCGCGTCAGTTCCCTCGAAGGGATGGGTTGCGCTAATTTACCCCTTGGAGTTCGGGCAGCCGGCGGACTGTTATTCTATATTGAAGAAACCCAAAAAGCCCATCAAGTTCCCCTGCAAACCCTAAAAACCTACACTCTCAGCGATTATTTAATCCTTGACCCCCAAACTCGCCGTAACCTAGAAATTGTGCAAACGGTGCGGGATGGCACTTATCACGGTTCTCTATTATGGGCGTTGGATCGCAGTTGTACCGCTATGGGAGGACGCGCCCTTCGTCGGTGGTTATTGCAACCGCTATTAGATATTAAAGGGATTACCGCCCGTCAAGACACCATTAGCGAGTTAATTCGACTGACCAATCTCCGAGATGATTTACGGCAGCTTTTACGCCAAATTTATGATTTAGAACGTCTCAGTGGACGTGCCGGCGCTGGAACTGCCAATGCTAGAGATTTACGGGGATTAGCAGATTCTCTGTTGCGCTTAAAAGACTTAGCTGCTTTAGTAAAAGAGGGCAATTCTCCTTTTCTGCGGGCGTTACAGTCGGTTCCCCCTGACTTAGAAGAACTGGGGGAAAGAATCTTAAATTCTCTTGTAGAATCACCGCCGCAACATCTAGGAGAAGGGGGCTTAATTCGTTCGGGGGTAGATGAACAACTGGATCAAATGCAGCAGACTCTAGAGGCGGACAAACAATGGTTAGCCGATTTAGAAACCAGTGAACGGGAACGCAGCGGCATTACTAAACTGAAAGTTGGGTATAACAAAACCTTTGGCTATTATATTAGTATTCCTCGTAGTAAAGCGGATCTTGCCCCAGAAAACTATACTCGCAAGCAAACCTTAACCAACGAAGAGCGTTATATTACCTCAGAATTAAAAGAACGGGAAACGCGCATTTTAACGGCAAAAGATGACTTAAATCGCCTCGAATACGAAATTTTCACTGCCTTACGTGCCGAAGTTGGGGAAAAAGCGCAACAAATTCGCGATATTTCTCGGGCGGTGGCTGCTATTGATGTGTTAGCAGGATTAGCAGAACTGGCTGTGTATTATGATTATTCTCGCCCAGAAATCATTGAGGGACGCTGTTTAAACATTGAAGAGGGAAGACACCCTGTTGTAGAACAAACCCTCCCCACAGGCTTTTTTGTTCCGAATTCCACAAGAATGGGATTTGATGAAAAAAGCCATAATCCTGATTTAATCATTCTCACTGGACCCAATGCTAGCGGAAAAAGTTGTTATCTGCGACAGGTAGGGTTAATTCAGTTAATGGCGCAAATTGGCAGTTTTGTTCCTGCGAGAGGGGCAAAATTAGGGATCAGCGATCGCGTTTTTACCCGTGTTGGTGCAGTGGATGACTTAGCTACAGGACAATCCACGTTTATGGTAGAAATGAATGAAACTGCCAATATCTTAAATCATGCTACTCCTAATTCCCTGATTCTTCTTGATGAAATTGGACGAGGAACCGCTACTTTTGATGGGCTTTCTATTGCTTGGGCAGTTGCGGAATATCTCGCCACAGAGGTGCAAGCAAGAACCATTTTTGCCACTCATTATCACGAATTAAACGAATTAGCCTCGATTTTACCCAATGTTGCGAACTATCAAGTAACGGTTAAAGAAATGGAAAACGAAATTATTTTCTTACATCAAGTGCAACCAGGCGGCGCAGATCGATCTTATGGCATTGAAGCAGGGAGATTAGCGGGACTTCCGCCGACAGTTATTTCTCGCGCCCAACAAGTGATGGGACAAATTGAGAAACATAGTAAAATTGCTTTGGGGTTAAGAAAAGGGTTGACCCAGCAAACGGAAAAAACGGATCAGTTAGATATTTTTGAAACTTAAGAAGATTTTTTCTTTTGCCATTTTTCTAAAGCGCGATCGTATTTTTCTCCTTCTAAGGTATAGGTTTCCCAAGTATTAAAAACTAAGCTAAAACCCCAAGCAGCTAAGGGAAACAACGCCCAAGAAATTGTCCCACTGGTAATAACATTAATCGTGATCAGGAAGGCATTAACAATTAGATATTCTCCCCAACTGCGTTTGACCTTTTTCCAACGATATTTATCAAACGCTTGTCGTTGTTGCAATTCTGCTTTTTGTTGTTGCCAGTTTTCTTCCGCTATTTTTAAAGTTTCTGGGGAAATATCTAACTCTCTTGCCATTTCCAAGAGTTGTTCATAAGTAAACTTGTCTGGGTTATTAACTTTCTGCGCGATCGCGTTTTGCAGAATTTCTTGCACCTCCTCCTGGGTGTAAGAGGGAGTATTTTGAGGATTCTCGTTAGAAGCAGTCATTAGCTTTGATGATCTTTTTGACAAGCTTACACAATTTATACCAATTCTGAAAACTTAAGTTTTATTATCCA
>CAZTXK010000283.1:0-3211 GCA_964617275.1 uncultured Dactylococcopsis sp.
GGATGAAGTTCTAATAAATCTTTATCTCCAGTTACGATATAGCTTGCATTACCAGAAACAGCTAGTTCTAAAAACTTATTATCCTTTTTATCTCGACAAATAGAAATTGTTTCAGTTGTTTCTATTAATTCAGTTTCAGTCGATAAACTTGCTAAGAAATCCTCCCGAATTTCCCTTGAGACATACCGATCAAATTTTTTACGGTTCAGGACATCAGTCAACTCTGAAATTAGATCAACTGACATTAAAATAATTCCCCTAGTTTGTGCTAGAGTAAAAGCCTCCATAGCCGTGGAAGTTGAAAACATTAAAGCACTGATAATCACATTGGTATCAATAACAATACGACTATTGCTCATCTGATAAAATAGATTCTAAAATTTCTGGAGTCATCCCATTAGCGGTTGCTTCCTCACTAGCTTCCTGCATGATCTCCAAGAGAGGCTTTTCATTCACCGTTTTTTTTAGCATAATATTTAATAACGTATGAATTTTTCGCTTCTTTTCAGGATCAGCATTGCGATAGGCTTGGGCAGTTTTTGAGTCAACTTGAATGGTAATGTTTTCCATATTGATTATTCGTTATTTTTTCACTGGTCACTGTAACTTGACTTGTATAGAAACAAAGCCCAACTTTGTTAATTTCTAATGTTGAGCTTCGCTAGGATTGAAATTGGCAATTAGACTCGTTTTTCCACCTCAGCAAGATTCAAAATCGTTTTTAACACTGAATCAGGATTGAGACTCATCGAATCAATTCCCGCTTCCACGAGAAACTCGGCAAACTCAGGATAATCACTCGGCGCTTGACCACAAATGCCAATTTTTCGTCCTTTTTTCTTGGCGGTTTCAATGGCAAGTTTAACCATTCGTTTCACTGCTTCATCCCGTTCATCAAAGAGATGAGCAACTAATCCTGAATCTCGATCTAATCCTAACGTTAATTGGGTTAAATCATTAGAACCAATGGAGAAACCATCAAACACCTCACTGAATTCATCAGCAAGAATAACATTACTGGGCAGTTCGCACATGACATAGACTTCTAAGCCATTAACCCCTTGTTCTAAACCATTTTTTGCCATTTCTGCAATTACGTTTCGTCCTTGTTGAGGGGTGCGACAGAATGGAATCATGGGAGTCAAGTTCGTTAAGCCCATTTCATCCCGAACTTTTTTCAGCGCCTTACATTCTAAAGCAAAGGCTTCTCGATAATTGGGATCGCAGTAGCGAGATGCACCACGCCAGCCTAACATGGGGTTTTCTTCTTTCGGTTCAAATTGACTGCCGCCGAGAAGGTTGGCATATTCATTGGTTTTAAAGTCCGACATCCGCACAATCACAGGTTTGGGATAGAAAGCAGCCGCAATCATTCCCACCCCTCGCGCTAATTGATCGACGAAGAAGTCTGGCTTGTAATCATAGCCACGGGTGAGTTCGCTAATTTTATCTTGCACTCGTTCATCTTCGAGTTGATCAAAGTAGAGAAGGGCAAGAGGATGGGCTTTAATATGATTGGTGATGATAAACTCTAGACGGGCTAATCCCACACCATCGGCGGGAATACCGGCTAAGGAAAAGGCTTGATCCGGGTTGCCAATATTCATCAAAATTTGGGTGCGAGTGCGCGGTAAGTCATCTAAGGAGTTTTCTTGCACTTGAAAGGGGAGTAAGCCCTCATAAACCTTTCCTTCTTCTCCTTCGCTACAGCAGACGGTTACGTCTTGTCCGGATTGAATTCGCTTGGTTGCATCACCGCAGCCAACAATCGCAGGAATTCCCATTTCTCGGGCGATAATGGCGGCGTGACAGGTTCTTCCTCCTTGATCAGTGACGATCGCGCTGGCTTGCTTCATAATCGGTTCCCAGTCGGGATCGGTGCGTTTTGTGACTAATACGTCTCCCGCTTGAAAACGGTCAATATTTTTAGCATCAATAATGACACGGGCTTTTCCTTGTCCAATGGTGGAACCGACACTGCGCCCTGTCGCTAGAACGGTACTATGGTCTTGGAGTTCGTAGGTTTGCAGAATATTCCCAACTTTCTGAGATTGGACGGTTTCAGGACGTGCCTGGACGATGAACAGTTCTCCTGTCATCCCATCTTTTGCCCATTCAATATCCATGGGGGTATGATGTCCCCGTAAACTGGAATAATGGTCTTCAATGGTGATTGTCCAGCGAGCCAGTTGCAGGATTTCTTCGTCTTGGAGGCAAAATTGAGCGCGATCGCGCGGCGAAACGGCAACATTATGGGTTTGCTTGGATCCCCCCGTATCATAAATCATTTTCATGCCTTTGGTACCAAGGCGTTTATCTAAAATCGGTTGATAGCCTTCACTGAGAGTGGGCTTAAACACCAGATATTCATCAGGATTGACTGCCCCTTGTACGACATTTTCCCCTAGGCCATAAGCAGCGGTAATTAAGGCAGCATTTTTAAACCCCGTTTCTGTATCAATAGAGAACATAACCCCAGCACTGGCTAAATCTGACCGCACCATTTTCTGTACCCCCACCGAAAGCGCGATCGCGAGGTGATCAAAGCCTTTATTTTCCCGATAAGAGATGGCGCGATTGGTAAAAAGAGAGGCAAAACATTTATGACAGGCTTCAAGTACCCCTTGCACCCCATGAATATTGAGATAGGTTTCTTGTTGCCCTGCAAAACTGGCTTCGGGTAAATCTTCGGCGGTAGCACTGGAACGCACTGCCACATCCGTTTCATCCCCGTAGCGCTGACAAAGTTCTTCGTAAGCCTCAGTAATTGCTGTTTTTAGAGACTCGGGAAAAGGGGTATTTAAAATCAGCGATCGCGCTTTTTTTCCTGTTTGCTGTAAACTATTCACATCATTAATATCCATCTGGGAAAAGAGGTTTCTTAGCCTTTCTTCTAACCCAGCTTCAGCAATAAAATGTCGAAACGCATAAGCAGTGGTTGCAAACCCATCGGGAACATTAACCCCTTGCGGTTTCAATTGTTGAATCATCTCTCCTAAAGAGGCATTTTTTCCACCAACCACCCCGACATCTTGATTATTTACTTGGTTGTACCAAAGGATAAGAGCCGTTTCTTTATTGGCTGGTGATTGCGGTTTTTGTAAAGTATTAACCATGGTTTTTTCCTATTTCTTTTTCTGCTTTTATTATAAAAAAAGTACAAAGCCTGCTTGGGTTTTCTTATTAATTTGTTATTTGTCCTTTGTCCTTC
>CAZTXK010000284.1:0-3203 GCA_964617275.1 uncultured Dactylococcopsis sp.
TTAACCATGCTTTTTACCTGCGGGACGCGGGAGTAGCCTATCGCCTTGGGGTAAGACTTGGAAGTGTAGTTCTGAGAACTTCATGGAAAAGCACTTGATTGGGTAGGAAGCCTCTCTTACAATCTTGGATTTAAGAGAGGTAGTTCACGAAGACCATTTTCAATCATTCATTAGGGTTACAGAACGATTTTTCAAACTGACGTAAAGCAACACTTGATCCCTCATTCCATCCTAATTCAACATATTTCGGTAAAATTTTCGGAATATCAGTTTCAGGAAATAAACGACTGAGTGCACTTTCGCAATAACTTTCCCCTTCTAATAGATAAACTTTTAAGACTCCTTGCCGATAAATCCATAATTCAGGTACTTTAAGTATCTCATAAGCTCCTAAATCAGTGATTGAAGTAAGATCAACTTCAATCGCTAAATCAGGAGGTGGATCAATGGTTAGATTAATTCTTTCTTTTCCTAAGATAGCTTGCCGATTTTGGATATAAAAACAGGTATCAGGTTCTACTCCTGCCTGTGGTGGTATTTTTAAGGTAATGGGGTCAAAAGATTGCCAGTCTTTCTTGTTTTGACGTAAAAGCGCTTTGACTAAATCTCTGAGGGTATCGATGCGGTTTCCATGACTTGGTAAAGGAGACATCAGACGAATTTCTTGGGTTTTTGAATTAAACGATAGTTTAGGGATTAATTTTTCTTGACGCAGCTTTAGTAAGTGTTCATAATCTTGCCAAGTCTGATTGGGTAAAATCACCGCATCCCCTGATGATAAAGTTAAAGTAGCTTCACTAATGGTAATGAGCATAAGCCAAATTAAACCTTGATTTTCTTTAATGCTAGATCATACAAACGATTCGTTAATTAACCGTTATTTAAAACCGCCCATCTAGTTATTATCAATAAAATGGACATTGCCGAAGCAGTAGGCTTTGATCGCGCTTTAGCCCTTGATAATGTTCAAAAAATTGCTCCCCAAGCTGACATTTTAGAACTGTCTGCGCGATCGCGCGAAGGATTGGAACCCTAGCATCAGTATTTGGCACGATTGTATGCAACCCTCCCCAACGATCATTTTCGGGTAAAAAAAGCCCTGAAGTTGATTGAGCTTTCTCTTTGTGGCAATGAATGAATTAGGGTTAATCGCTATGGATAAAGTAGTGTTTTAATTCTCAAGATAAAGCCCGATCGCGCTATGAATGCGAGCCGCCGTGGCAGCCGGACGATTAATCAGTTCTCCTCCAAGATAAAGAGAGGTAGAACTCCCACCATCTAAATTGAGAGCATCGATCGCGCCAAGACGTTGTAAGATACTGACACTTTCCCTTAAGGTGGGGCCATTTCCCCCGATTCGTTCTCCCATTGCTACTAGCAGGAGTTTTCCATCTTCTTTAAGCGCGATCGCGCTTCGGTGGGCTTTTTGCCGAATAAAGGCATCACTAAAGTTTTCCCCTTCGGCATCTAACACCACTTGCTGATTTTTAATTAACAATGGTCCGGCGGCGAGAATATGGGAATAGTTGCTAAACGCTGATGGTACAGTTTGATCATATAGCTGTAGGGAACTCCCTTCTCTCAAACGAGAACTTAATTCTGGTTTTCCGCGAATGGTTAAAAGATAGCCATTGGGAGGAATCGGAATCGACTCTCCTTGACTTGCCTTTGTCACTCGCTGCACGCGGTTATTTTCCACTAGGGCTACAGTTTCTTCACGATTGAGAACGGTATAATTGCTACCCCAAGCGGGGGTATAACGAGCGACTCCCGACTGCACATAGCCACTATTTAGGGCTTGTAAGGAGATTCTGTCTTGCCCATTAATGACTAACGTTTCTTGGTAGCGCAAGCGATCCATGATCATTGATCCTTGGTTATCCCACGCGATCGCGCCGCGATTGAGAATTGGGCTAGAATGCCATTCTCCTTCCCGTTTAATTGCCCCCAGTGGCAGTTTTCGATCGCGATTAAAAAAGCCCCCATTAATTGCCATGGTTACGCCAAATTCCTTACCTAAATCAGGTAAAGAAGCAATCCCTGTCATGTTTTGTTGATTTGTCCAAATGGGAGTCACTCGCAAGTTATGATGATTGGGATTAAGTTCTAACCAAGTTACCGCAAATTGGTCATCATTCACAGCAATGTAATCTTGTCGCCAATTCACGCCTTGCTTCCAGCGAATGGTGCGAGGCTTTAGAGTATCCGCCCGTAAATCCAATACCAATCGCGCCGGGTTTGCCAATGTACTGACTTTTAGCTTCAGAGAGTCTGGAAAATTAATTTTAACTTCCGTTTGCTGACCATCAGGTTCAACCACCAATAACGGAGGAGTGGTGTCTTCCTCGTCTTCCTCATCTATTTTCTCAGGAGGTGGGGCAAACTTTTCACTAATATTCGAGGGGATAGCAGCGGCTAATTTTAAGGTGGCTTGTTGTCTTCCCTCTCGCATTTGCCAGAGAATTGGTTTTTCTAAATCAACCACAATGCGTTTCCCCCAAGACTGATTACCGATACGAATATCTTGGACTTGGGTAGGGGTCGTTTCAATTTCTAAGCGATTCTCCGACACCGCTAACTCTTCACTGGTTGCTCTTAAAATGGGAGTGAGATCCAAATAGCGATTTGCCCCAATATGTTCCGCATCAAGGGAATAAGGAGAATTTTGTGAAAACCACCAAACTGGCTGTTGTGCAGGATTATTACTACCGAGTAACTCTAAACCGAGACGCTGTTGGGTGGCGGCATCCGTAATCCCCAGATGGGTTTGCCCATTGCTTTCCCATTGTCGCCAACTTAGGGGTAATTTATCCCCATTAATACTTACTTCTTCCCCTTGACGTAAGACATTCACAGAGGTTTGTTGAGCATTACTAACTGTAGCAAAAAGAATACAGATAATTGCCGTGGTTAAACTGATTACAATTTGACGTAAGGGCTTATCCCATTTCATTGTTATTGGTTATTCGTTATTAGTTGTTTGTTATTGGTTATTTGTTATTGGTTATTTGTTATTGGTTATTTGTTGTTTGTTATTGGTTATTTGTTGTTTGTTATTTCACCCATTTCATTATGAAATATAAAACTCTAAAAAAGTTCCCTACACACCACCGATTCTTTAAGCCCTGTCTATCTAAGGGGAGATCAGTTGTAGCAAGCATATTTAGGATGCCATCTCAGTATAGTGGTTATGTTCAAAATTA
>CAZTXK010000285.1:0-3199 GCA_964617275.1 uncultured Dactylococcopsis sp.
CCGCGGCATCGAAATTAAAAATGCTCAAGAAGTGGAATTAATGCGAGAATCGGGGCGCATTGTGGCGACGGTGTTAAAGGAAATTTCCGAAATTGCTGAACCCGGAATGACGACGGCGGAGTTAGATGCTTATGCAGAAAATCGGATTCGGGAAATGGGCGCGACTCCTAGTTTTAAAGGATATCATGGCTTTCCGGGATCAATTTGTATTTGCGTTAATAATGAGGTAGTGCATGGCATTCCCAGTCAGAAAAAAGTAATTCGCAAGGGAGATTTATTAAAAGTTGATACTGGGGCGTATAAGGAGGGGTTTCATGGCGATTCCTGTATTACGATCGCGCTAGGAAAGATTCAACCCAAGGCGCAAGAATTAATGACAGTGGCAGAAAAGGCGCTTTATTCCGGGATTGAGCAAGTCAAGGCGGGAACTCATTTGTTAGATATTGCGGGCGCGATCGAAGATTATGTCACCCACCAAGGATATAGTGTGGTAGAAGGCTTTACTGGGCATGGAGTGGGACGCAATTTACATGAAGCCCCAGCAGTGTTTAATGTACGGACGGAACAGTTGCCGAATGTGAAGTTAAAAGCGGGAATGGTGTTGGCGATTGAACCAATTATAAATTCGGGATCGAAGTTTACTCGGACGTTGCGCGATCGCTGGACGGTAGTTACGGTAGATAACGCTTTATCCGCCCAATTTGAGCATACCGTATTAGTGACCACAGATGGCTATGAAATTTTAACTGATCGCGATTTAATTTAAAAGATAATGATTGCAGCAAAAGACAAGTTTCCCCAATTAAGCCCTGAAGAATACTTAGCTTGGGAAGAAACGCAAAGGGAAAAGTATGAGTATATTAATGGGCAAGTTTATGCAATGGGTGGGGGAAGTGTCAATCATGGTCGCATTGCGATTCGGTTAACAGCAATGTTTGATGCTCATTTAGAAGGTAGCAGTTGTATCACGGGGAACTCTGATATCAAAATTAATATCGCTGAAACGAATAACTATACTTATCCCGATGCAAGTGTTACCTGCGACGATCGCGACAAAAGCAATCCCAACTATTTTACCTATCCCTGTTTAATCGTAGAAGTCTTATCAAAAAGTACAGAAGCCTATGACAGAGGCGGTAAGTTTAGAATGTATCGCCAAAACCCAGTCTTACAAGACTATTTATTAGTGAGTTCTACTCAGATCGAAATGGATTTGTATCATAAAAAAGAGACAGGAGAGTGGATCATTCTGAATTACCAAGCAGGAGACACCATCCCACTCAAAAGTATTAACCTTAGTTTTCAAATTGAGCAAATTTATCGCGGATTGACTCTCAATCCTGAATGATCAAATACTGCTTAATCTTCACTGTCCCATCATACCTCCCTGACGAGGGGGAATTTTTAAATTCAATCCCTCATTTTCCCATTGATAACTGGCTTCTCCCTGTAACAGTCGGGAAGGTTGACTCTGTAATTTTTCCCTAGAAATTTGAACAGCGGCTTCCTCTGTACCCGAATTAATAGCAATAATCACTTCTGAAGCCGCTAAACGACGGGAAAAGACATAAACTAATCCCTCAGCGTAGAGGATGTTATATTCTCCTGTGCGTAAAGCAGGATAACTGTGGCGCAATCGGATTAAGTCTCGATGCCATTGTAATAACTCCTCATCCCATTCCTGTTGTGGTGGAAAGCTGCGGCGAGAATCGGGATCGAGTTCCCCCAGTAATCCCACTTCATCCCCATAATAAATACAGGGTGCACCGGGGAAGGTGAGTAACAGCAATGTGGCAAGTTTAACACTCGCGCGATCGCGCTGGGCAATACTTAACAATCGCGCAGTATCATGACTAGCAAGAAGATTGAGTTGGGTTAAAGTAATCTCCCAAGGATACATCGCGAGTAAAGTTTCAATCTGTTCCCCATATTCCCTCGCATTTAGAGCCGGGTAGGGTTTATACTCAGGTTGTTCCACTAAAGAGCGATCAACGCGATCGCGCGCTGTAAAGGCAATAGTGGGGCCAGTAAACACATAATTCATTACCCCATCAAACTGTTGCCCATCTAACCACCGTCGCGCATCTCCCCAAATTTCTCCCACAATATAGGCTTCCGAATTAATTCTCTTCACCCGTTCCCGAAATTCCTCCCAAAACCCGGGCACATCAATCTCAAAGGGAACATCTAACCGCCAACCATCAATCCCCTGCTGTAGCCAATATTCCCCCACGCGCATAATATACTCGCGCACATCTGGATTTTCGTGATTAAACTGGGGTAACGCTCGATTTCCCACCCAACTGGCATAATTAGCAGGTAAATCGCCATTATAAGCTGATACTGGCCAATCATAAACTTTAAACCAATCCACCCAAGGAGAATAAGGACCATTTTCTAAAATGTCATTAAAGAAGAAAAATCCCCGACTAGCATGATTAAATACCCCATCTAATACCAGCTTCATATTCCGTTGATGCACTGCTTTCAATAACGCCTGAAACGCCTCATTTCCCCCTAAAATGGGATCAACCCGATAATAATCATGAGTATGATAGCGATGATTACAAGCTGACTGAAAAATGGGGGTTAAATAAATTGCCGTTACCCCTAATTCCTGCAAATAATCTAACTTTTCGATCACTCCCCACAGGTTTCCCCCTTTATATCCTTGTAGCGTTGGTGGATCGTACCAAGGTTCAAACGTCGCCTGTTGAAATTGATAGTCTGCGTTTTTTGGGAAATCTGCTTTAGCAAAGCGATCTGGGAAAATTTGGTAAAATACTGCGTTTTTAACCCAGTTTGGGGTTGTAATGGACATAAAATTGTTTTCTTTCCAACTTCTCCCTATTGTACTGGTTTCCAACTTAATTTTTTTGTTAAAAAGTATTTAGAGTGTCTTGGTAAAACTTATGACTTCATCTCAACTGGCTACAGAAACAAAAACTTGGACTTGGCGCGGCTATCCCATTACTTATCAAACCTGTGGGGAACAGGGAATACCTGTTGTCTGCGTTCACGGCTTTGGGGCATCTTCTGGGCATTGGCGCAAAAATTTACCCGTCCTTGGAGAGTCTTTTCAATGCTACGCGATCGACCTCATTGGCTTTGGTGGATCAGCAAAACCGAAACCGGGCACTGACATTAATTATACCTTTGAAACGTGGGGACAACAAATTGTTGATTTTTGCCAAGAAGT
>CAZTXK010000286.1:0-3192 GCA_964617275.1 uncultured Dactylococcopsis sp.
ACGCTGGGATTAGATATCCAGTTAAATCTATTAGAGCGGGCTATTAACGCTAGTAGCAATGGGATTGTGATTACTGATGCCCAGCAGGAAGATAACCCCATTATTTACATTAATGAGGCGTTTGAGAGAATTACTGGCTATGCCTTTAATGAAGTTGCCGGCTACAATTGTCGCTTTTTACAAGGAAATGACTGTGAACAACCGAACTTAGAGAAGATTAGAATGGCTTTACAGCAAGGTCAAGAATGTTGCACTGTGTTAAGAAATTATCGTAAAGATGGGAGCGAGTTTTGGAATGAACTTTATATTGCTCCTGTAAAAGATATGACAGGGAAAATTACTAATTTTATTGGGGTTCAGAATGATATCACCGAGCGCAAGTTAGCCGAAGAGAAACTTAAAGCAAGTGAACAGCAGTTTCGTATTGCTTTTCAAAATGCCCCAGTAGCAACGGCGTTGGTGGCACTTAATGGCAGTTTCCTAGAAGTTAATGAAAGTTTATGTAAGTTATTAGGTTACTCAAAAGAGGAGTTGATGGCGCGATCGCTGCTAGAAATCAGCCATCCCGATGATATTACAGAAGGGAAACTGCTTTATCGACGTTGCTTACAGGGAGAAATTAATCATTTCCAATTAGAAAAACGTTATGTCACTCAAGATGGCAATACCATTTCTGCTTTAGTGAAAGTAACCTTGGTGCGTGATGACAATGATATTCCCGTTTACTATATTGTCCAAATTTGGAGTCTCAGTTGTAGTCTAGACGAACAAGACACAAGAAAAAATAACCCAGTTGCTTCCTCTCAATTACCCGCTCAAACCCTACGTCATCATCTTCATTATGATGGTTTAACGGGTTTACCCAGTCGAATTTTATTTGAAGCCTCTTTAGAACAAATATTGCAATACACAGGAAAAGAATGTGCTGTCTTTTTCTTAGATTTAGATCGGTTTCAGGTGATTAATGAAAGTTTAGGGCATCATGTCGGCGATCAATTATTAATCTCAATTAGTTCTCGTTTACAATCGAGCTTAAAAGATCATGACTTTATCGCGCGATCGGGCGGCGATGAATTTGCCATTTTTGTCGGAGGCGTGAAGACGCTTCTCGAAGCCATGAGTGTCGCTAAGACAATTCAAGATCAACTAACGCATCCCTTTACCCTCAAAACCTCAGAAGGAGAAATCACCACCAGTTATAATTTTATTACCACCTCCATCGGAATGGCTTTTGGCTGGAATCATCAAGGAAAAGGCGCTCAACTCTTACAAGATGCAGAAATTGCCATTGGGCGAGCGAAAAAGAGAGGAAAAGCTAGCATCGAAGTCTTTGATCAGACGCTACGGGAAAACGTTTTACGCCAATCTCGGATTGAAACCGATCTCAAACAAGCGGTTTCTAACGGAGAACTCTATTTAGAATATCAGCCAATTATTAATCTTACTACAGGAAAATTAAAAGGATTTGAGGCGTTAGTTCGCTGGCAACATTCTGATTTAGGGATGATTTCACCTGGGGAGTTTATTCCGATTGCCGAAGAAACGGGGTTAATTGTTCCCATTGGCTACTGGATTTTATCTCAAGCCTGTGAACAACTGAAAGCATGGCAGCAATCTTTTCCTGAATTGGACGATTTAACGATGAGTATCAACTTGTCAGCGTTACAAATTAAAGACCCCGCTTTAGTGAAAAAAGTCCAAGAAATTTTAGAACAATCAAATTTATCGGGAGAGAATCTAAAACTAGAAATAACAGAAACCGCCCTAATTGAGAATGTAGAGTTAGCGACTCAGCAATTAGAAAAATTGAAGGAAAATAAAATTAAAATTAGTCTTGATGATTTTGGTACAGGGTATGCTTCCCTGAGTTATTTACAGCAATTTCCGGTTGATGTCTTAAAAATTGATCGCTCCTTCATTTCTGCAATGACACCTGATAATCATAATTTTAAAATTGTGCAAGGGGTCATTTCTTTAGGGCATGCTTTAGAAATGCAAGTCATTGGTGAGGGCGTAGAAACCGATTATCAACGTCAAGAATTACACGCCTTAGGCTGTGAATTTGGGCAGGGCTACTATTTTGCCAAACCCCTTAATGTGAGCAAGGCAACGGAATTTTTAAGCTCATGCCTCTAGTCCCCTAACTAAAATTCGCTATAATGTATCTTAACAAAACGATACAATTACCTTAGCGTTTCATTATGGAGTCCTCTGCACCCTTCCAACCATGGGATCAGGCTTTCAATCCTTTGCTCAAATTCGCTTATCAGACTTTTCAGCAAAGCAAGGCTGCCTTTGCACTAAGCCATAAAACCATGAGTTCTCGTTTAACTAACTTAATGGTTGCGGAACGAGAGAAAAATATTCAATCTTTACCCCCAGAAGTTATTAACGAAATGCGATCGCGCTTGAATCAACTTCTAGAAACGGATTGGCAAGATGCAGAACAAGGAATCTATCCCAAAAGTGTTTTATTTGATAATGCCTGGGATGATTTTTTCCAATACTATCCTGCAATTTGGGCTGATTTTATTCCCACTTGGGAGAGAATCCAAAAAGGACGTTATCAGGAATTTTCTTCCGATATTGATACCGAAGGATATCCCAGTTACTATCTGCAAAACTTTCATCATCAAACCGACGGTTATCTCAGCGATTGGTCAGCGAATCTTTATGACTTGCAGGTAGAATTGCTCTTTAACGGGGCGGCTGATGCCATGCGAAGACGAATTTTAGCCCCCTTAAAAGCGGGATTAAGTAACATCGCTTCCCTTCACTCTCGAAATACAAAAATTTTAGATGTTGCTTGTGGAACTGGGCGCACCCTTTGTCTCCAGCGCGGAATGTTACCGAAGGTTTCTTTATATGGGGTGGATTTATCGCCAGCCTATTTGCGTAAAGCCAATCAATTACTCTCAGAAATTCCTGGGGAATTACCGCAACTGATACAGGCGAATGCAGAATATCTCCCGTTTGCTGAGGAGTATTTTCATGGTTTGAGTTGTGTTTTTACCTTCCATGAATTACCAGCTGCCGCGCGTCAAAATGTTATTAATGAGATGTTTCGGGTTTTAAAACCAGGGGGAGTTCTGGTTATCTGTGACTCCATTCAAGCCGTAGATAGTCCAGAATTAACGCCGATGATGGAGAACTTTCCCGCGATGTTCCACGAACCCTATTACAAGCATTACA
>CAZTXK010000287.1:0-3188 GCA_964617275.1 uncultured Dactylococcopsis sp.
GTAGAAAGCATCCAAGAAAACTTTGAAGAACTTCCCCCAGCCCAAGACTTAAACACTACCCCTGTTCCCTCACAACAACCTCAGCAAGCAGAAAGCCCTCCCCCTGAAACGCCTAAAAAGACTCCTAGCACTACATCTAAGCCCTCCATTCGAGTAGATGTTGACCGATTGCAAGCCATGGATAACCAGTTAGGGGAATTGGTTATTCAACGCAATAGCCTTGCGGTTCAAAATGAACAGCTGCAACGGGGTTTAAGAGAATTATTAAATCGGTTTTCTCGCTTCCAAGGTTTAGTCGGGCGATTACAAGAATTTTCCGATCAAGAAATTGTGCGACAGGGAAATCAATCGCAAAGGAATTTACAATCGACCTCGAATCAGCAACAAGAAGCCACTGAGTTAACTGAACAACCCGAATCTGTCCTCGATCTCGACTTTGATAGCCTAGAACTGGATCAATATGGGGCTTTGAATGACACTCTGCAAGAACTTCTAGAAGAAACTGCTCAAATTGAAGAATCTGTGGGCGATGTTTCCCTGTTTGCTGAACAATCTGACCAAACGTTGCAGGGACAGCGTAAAATGTTGGAGCAGTTGCGGGATGAGTTAATTTGGGCGCGAATGTTGCCCTTGAGTAACATTCTGGATCGCTTCCCTCGCATTCTACGAGACTTTTCCTATCAGTATGACAAACCCACTCGCCTCAGTTTAGAGGGAACCGGAGTCAGAGTTGATAAAAGCGTCTTAGAAAAGCTCTATGATCCCCTAACGCATTTAGTGCGGAATGCCTTTGATCACGGGATTGAATCTCCAGAAAAAAGACGAGAAGCGGGAAAGCCAGAAGAAGGAGAAATTGCCATCCGTGCCTATTATCAGGGCAATCAAACTGTCATTGAAATTAGTGATGATGGTGGCGGGATCAATTTGGAAAGCGTCAAGGAAAAGGCAATCAATACAGGTTTATTAACTGCGGATCAAGTAGAAAATCGATCTTCAGAACGTTTGTATAATTTCCTCTTTGAACCGGGATTTTCTACCGCTAAGGAAGTCAGTGATCTGTCTGGGCGCGGTGTGGGTTTAGATGTGGTGCGCGATCAAATTCGGGAGATGAAAGGGGCAATTAGTCTGCGATCGCAGCCTGGGAAAGGAACAACCTTTGTTTTAAGTTTGCCCACCACCCAGTCTATGGCAAAATTACTGATTGTCTTAGTGGAAACAACGGTTTGGGCGTTACCCTCTGATAATATTGAGCAAATTATTGTTCCCACCTCCGAACAGGTTAAATATACTGGGCAACAACGCTTTTTACAATGGGATGATCAAGCCCTTCCCATTTATGCCATTAGTGATTTATTAGACTATAATTGCCCGGTTCCTGCGACTTCCCCCGATTTACAACCCTTGGGAGCCGTGGAACGCCCGCAAGATCGCGCCTCTCCTTTACTCATTTTACGCCGAGGGGAACAACGCTTTCCCTTAGAATTAGATCGGGTGATTACTGAGCAGGAATTGGTTATCAAATCCTTTGGAAGCGCGATCGCGCCACCGCAATATGTTTCAGGTTGTACCATTCTAGGCGATGGAACGATTGTCCCCGTTTTAGATGCCTTTGGCTTACTCGAATCCGTCCAACAAACCCAACAATCAGCAGTTGTCAATACTTCCACCCGCCGTTCTCTCACCAGTGAAGTTCCCACAATTCTAGTCGTGGATGACTCAGCAACCCAACGCCAAACTTTAACCTTTTCCTTACAACGGGCGGGTTATCAAGTGCTGCAAGCGGGAGATGGACGAGAAGCGATTTCGGTTTTACAACGCCATCCTGATACCAATGTCGTCATCTGTGATATTGAAATGCCCAATTTGAATGGCTTTGAGTTTCTCCGTTACCGCCGCCAAGATGAAACCTTAAATCAAATTCCCGTGGTAATGTTAACTTCTCGCAGCAGTGAAAAACATCGCAAATTATGTCAACATTTGGGGGCAAGTGAGTATTTTACAAAACCTTATCTGGAGAAAGAATTTATAAACACGCTGCAAGAAGTAATGAATTGAGAGTAGAGAAAAAAGGAGTTGCACAGTTTAATCTAGCAGTTACATGGAAACAAAAATAAATTATGATTACTCTCAACCTTGAACCCCATCTCCAACTCACCCACGAAACCTTTGAACAACTCTGTCGCAGTAACCCCGAATTACGCCTCGAACGCACCGCACAAGGAGAACTCATTGCCATGTCTCCCACAGGAAGCGAAAGCGGTCGTCAAAACTTAGGACTTAGCGCCCAACTGTGGGTCTGGAATCAACAAACAGGTTTGGGAGTTGCTTTCGACTCTTCCACTGGGTTTACTCTCCCTAATGGAGCCATTCGCGCCCCCGATGCAGCTTGGATTGAGAAACAACGGTGGGAATGTCTTTCTCGCCAACAGCGTCGTCGTTTTGCTCCCATTTGCCCCGATTTTGTGGTTGAACTGCTTTCGCCAACGGATGCGTTAGAAACCTTGCATAAGAAGCTCCAAGAATACATAGATAATGGCGCTAAACTCGCTTGGCTCATTGATCCAGAGACACGCCAAGTTTATATCTATCGCCCCCAAACAGCAGTAGAAGTCTTAGAGCAACCAACAAGCCTTTCTGGTGAAACTATCTTACCCAACTTTGAGATCGATTTAGAATTAATTTGGAAGGAATGAAAATGACAACAGCAGAACAATCCTTAACAACAACGTTGCGTGTCGTGGCGTTTCCAGTGGAACAATTGACCTTAGCCGTTCCCATTGAGTCGGTTTATCGCGTTTTATCAGAGATTCCCGTGGAAGGGAGTGGCGAAAGAGGCGTGGGGGTTGCCCATCTCGAAGATTATGAGTTGACAGTGTTTGATCTCGAATACCAGTTATTTCCTCATAAGCCCTCAGAACCGATTTCTGCCCCTGCTGGCAGTTATATTGTAGTCGTCCAAAGTAAAGCAGAAGTTTTAGGCTTATTGGTGAAACAAAGACCAACCTTAATGAATTTACCGCGCGATCGCGTTCGGGTGTTACCCCCATCTTATCGCCAAGCCGATACCCTTACCGTTTGTTCTCATGTAGCGGTTTTAGAAGAGGCGGAAGCAGAAACCAAGACCGTGTTTTTGTTGGAAGTGGAACAGCTATTCCACTCCTAGGAAGCTAGTCTTACTATTAATTGAA
>CAZTXK010000288.1:0-3162 GCA_964617275.1 uncultured Dactylococcopsis sp.
GGACAAATTAGACTAACTTAGCAAAAAGCTAAAAAATTAGTCAGTTCCCTCATTCCAGGAGTTCATGTACTTAATTTGCTCCTCGGTGAGCTTATCAATTTGAACCCCCATAGCATTGAGCTTGAGACGAGCGATTTCGCGGTCAACTTCCTCAGGAATAGTGTGAATACCAGATTCTAGTTTCCCTTTGTTCTTAGCGAGATATTCTGAGCCTTTCGCTTGGTTCGCAAAGCTCATGTCCATTACTGCACTGGGGTGACCTTCTGCTGCTGCCAAGTTAACCAGACGACCTTCGCCTAACACAATCACAGACTTGCCATTAGGCAGGATGTACTGTTCAGTAGAAGGACGAACTTCTTTCACTTCCGTTGCTTTTTCACGGAGAGATTTCAGGTCAAGCTCAATATCAAAGTGACCGGCGTTGCAGACAATCGCGCCATCTTTCATGTTGTCAAAGTGTTGAGAATTAACAACGTGCTTGTTACCGGTGAGGGTGACAATAACATCACCAATTTTCGCAGCCTCGCTCATGGGCATGACTCGGAAGCCATCCATTGCCGCTTCGAGAGCCCGAATGTGATCGACTTCGGTAATAACCACGTTTGCGCCCATACCAGCAGCACGCATGGCAACGCCTTTGGAACACCAGCCGTAGCCACCGACAACAACCACTTTACCGGCGAGGAGAACGTTGGTAGCGCGGATAATCCCATCAATGGTGGATTGTCCTGTACCATAGCGGTTATCAAAGAAATGCTTGGTAGCAGCATCATTAACATTCATCGCCGGGAACGTCAGTACACCGTCGTTGTACATCGCCCGAAGACGGTTAATTCCCGTTGTGGTTTCTTCAGTGGTGCCGATGATGTCTTTGATTTGATCTTTGCGCTCTTGAATGAGGGTTGCGGTAACATCGCCGCCATCGTCGATGATGATATTGGGACGATGATCCAGGGCGATATTGATGTGGCGCATGAAGGTTTCATTATCTTCCCCTTTGATGGCATAAACAGGAATACCATAGTCAGCAACTAAACTAGCTGCCGTGTCGTCTTGGGTGGAAAGGGGATTACTAGCAATCAGAATCGAATCTGCCCCACCTTCTTTTAGGGTAATAGCAAGGTTCGCAGTTTCAGTGGTCACGTGGCAGCAAGTGACCATGCGAAGTCCTTGTAAAGGCTTCTCTTTGGCAAATTGTTCACGAATTTGCTTAATAACGGGCATCTCGCGAGCGGCCCATTCAATACGCTGTTTCCCTAGTGCGGCGTAACTAAGGTCTTTTACTTCGTGCTTTACTTGTGTTGCAGTCATCTAGTTTTACGAGTTGTTATTTCACATTGCGATCTCTACTAGGTTACTGCATATTGACCAAATGTCAAAATTTTTGCCATAGTTTAATTCCAGATTACCCTCCTTTTTGTTCGATTTATGAAGCGCAAACACCTTATTTTAGCCTGTTTGACAGCGATTTTAATCTTATTTCTGCCTCTGAGCCGTTCGGCACAAGCTCAACTCCCTTTTATTCCGAATTTTGGCGGAAATAATCCCATTATCTTCCCTAAAACTTCCAGTGAAACCATTTCAGGATGTATTCGTTTAGATGGACGTTGTGTCTTAGAAATTGCCGCTAATAAATCGGACTTACCCAATCGCATTCGAGAAATTCAGCAAAGACTTGAGGATATCACTCGCTACTATTTTCAGCAGGAATCAGCGCAAGTAACTGTTCGCTATGAACCATCAGGGCAATTGGTGGATATTTATGTAGGCGTGGAAAATCGAGAACCTTTTCGCTTGTTAAGTGTCACCAGTCAAGATGCCAACCTGAAAGCAATGAGCATCGAACAACGTGCCGAGGAGATGACACGGAGTTTAGAACAGGGGTTAATCACTGCAAAAGAGGAGCGTGAAGCGTCGTTTCTCGTTTCTCAGGCGGTTCATAGCGCGATCGCGCTTCTCCTTCTCCTTCTCGCCACAATTGGTCTCTATTGGCTAGAAAAACAGTCTAAGCAGCAAAAAGCAACTCTCCATGAATCTTTTAATACCAGTTCTGATGCTGGCGTTTCTACCCAATTTTACCAAAACCAACAACAACAACTTGCCGAAATTAAACACCGTGGACTGCAAATTGCGCGCTGGGGAACTTGGTTAGGGGGACTGCTTTATATTGTTGGTTTATTTCCCTACACACGCTTTTTACAAGTTATTATTGTTAACCTTTTTCGAGTTCCTTTTCGTTTATTTCTTGTGGGGTTAGGAGTTTATTTTTTAACTCGATTTTCATTTATTTTAATTGAAAAATTTACCTCAGCACTAGCTAATAATTATCTTTTAACCCCCGAGGCAAATTTGCGCTTACAGCTTCGCATTTCTACTATTTCCAGTGTTATCAAAAGTATTGTAATCATTAGTTGGATAGTCGCAGGAATTTTAGTAGGTCTTTCCGTTAGTGGTGTTAATATTGCTCCCCTCCTTGCTGGGGCAGGTTTGATTGGGGTTGCTATTTCTCTTGCCTCTCAAAACTTAATTCGAGATGCCATTAACGGCTTTTTTATTATCCTAGAAGATCAATATGCTGTTGGAGATGTCATCGGAATTAATGATGCAGTGGGCTTTGTGGAAGCGATTAATTTACGGATTACTCAGCTACGAGATACCGAAGGACGGTTAGTCACCATTCCCAATAGTGAAATTCGGACAGTTACGAATTACACTAGCAATTGGTCGCAGGTGGATTTAAAAATTCCCATTGCCTACCATTCTGATATGGAAAAAGCGATTGAACTGGTAGAAGAAATCAGTGCTAATTTAGCAGCCGATGATGATTGGAAACGAGAAATTTTAGAACCTCCTAAGCTTTTAGGGGTGGATGAATTTAGTAATCAGGGAATTATTATTCGCGTTTGGATTAAAACGAAGCCCTTAAAACAATGGCCCATCGCCAGAGAGTATCGCCGTCGGGTTAAATTAGCTTTTGATGAAGCTGGAATTGATTTAGCCCTCCCCCATCAAAAAATTTGGATTTCTCAGGAGGGCGACTCATCCCATTAAGATAAAAGCACAAGATCAAGGTTGTGATCCAGAATGGAAAGAACATTGAAGATTCTATAAGTCTTAGGGGCTAAATCTAGATTTATAATATATAATTAGATTGAAATCACA
>CAZTXK010000289.1:0-3155 GCA_964617275.1 uncultured Dactylococcopsis sp.
ACAACACGCCCAGAAACCATGCTAGGAGATACAGCAGTGGCGGTTAATCCCAATGATGACCGTTATCAACATCTCATTGGTAAAACGGTTACTTTGCCTTTAATGGGACGGGAAATTCCCATTATTGCCGATGAATATGTGGATTCCTCTTTTGGAACAGGCTGTGTCAAGATTACCCCTGCCCATGATCCCAATGACTTTGCTATGGGAGAACGCCATAATTTGCCGTTTATTACGGTAATGAATGAAGATGGGACGATTAATGAGAATGGTGGGGAGTTCTCTGGGCAAGATCGCTTTGAGGCACGGCAAAATGTGGTGAAACGGTTAGAGGAAGAAGGCTATTTGGTGAAAGTAGAAGATTATGTGGCTACTTTACCGTACAGCGATCGCGGCAAGGTTCCCATTGAACCGCTAATTTCCACGCAATGGTTTGTCAAAATTGACCCCTTAGCCAAAAAAGCCCTCAATTGCTTAGATCAAGAAAATTCCCCCTATTTTGTTCCCCAACGCTGGAAAAAAGTCTATCGCGATTGGTTAGTAAAATTAAAAGACTGGTGTATCTCCCGACAGCTATGGTGGGGACATCAAATTCCCGCTTGGTATGTTATCAGCGAGACTGACGGGCAAATTACTGATGATACCCCCTATTTTGTTGCCTATAGTGAAGAGGAAGCAAGGGAAAAAGCGATCCAACAATATGGCGAGAATATTGAGTTACAACAGGATGCTGATGCCCTCGATACTTGGTTCTCTTCAGGGTTGTGGCCCTTTTCTACCTTGGGTTGGCCAGATGCGACAACGGATTTAGAAACTTATTTCCCGAATACGACGCTTGTTACTGGTTTTGACATTATCTTTTTCTGGGTGGCACGAATGACCATGATGTCAGGGCATTTTATGGGGGAAATGCCGTTTCGAGATGTGTATATTCATGGTTTAGTTCGGGATGAAAATGGCAAGAAGATGTCTAAGTCAGCCGGAAATGGCATTGATCCTTTATTGCTGATTCAAAAATATGGCGCGGATGCCCTGCGTTATACCCTAATTCGAGAAGTCACTGGCGCGGGACAAGATATTAGTTTACAGTATAATCGCGAAACCGATGAGTCCAGTTCGGTAGAAGCCTCACGGAATTTTGCCAATAAGCTGTGGAATGCTTCCCGTTTTGTGTTTATGAATCTGGATGGGAAAACGCCGCAGCAGTTAGGAAGCCCTGAGTTAGAGAAATTAGAAAACAGCGATCGCTGGATTTTATCTCGCTTTAATCAAATCACAAAAACCACCCGTGAACAAATCGACAATTATGGCTTAGGGGAAGCCGCCCAAGGCTTATATGATTTTATTTGGGGCGATTTCTGTGACTGGTATATTGAATTAGTTAAATCTCGCCTCAATGATCAAAATAATCCTGAATCCCGTATTGTTGCCCAACAAACTTTAGGCTATGTTTTGGAAGGAATCTTAAAACTCCTCCATCCCTTTATGCCTCATGTCACGGAAGAAATTTGGCATACCTTAACCGAACGTTCTGATCAAAGTTTAGCCTTACAATCCTATCCCGAAGTGGATGAATTACTCCATAAGAAAGAGGTTTCTGCGACTGCTGAGGAAACAAACTTAACGATTTGGCAACAGGTACAACAGCAACTCAAGAGTTTAACCAAACAGGTTGATTCATCGGTCTTAAAGACAGTTGGTATTGCCATTTTAGGCTTGTTTACTATTAATTTCGTGTTTGTCTTTTTATCAGCTTTAGAACAATTTCCCTTATTACCAAGTGTTTTGAAAATTGTCGGACTGAGTTATACAGTTTGGTTTGGTTATCGGTATCTTTTAACCTATGACAAACGCCAAGAGTTAGGGGAAATTGTGGAAAATACGAAAGCGGAACTCCTTGGATCAAATTCCGCGATTTCTAATCTGTTTACGTCTCAAAATACACTGATTAATCCAGAACTAGAACAAGAATTTAACTTAATGTTTGCCACAATTCGTGCCATTCGTAACTTACGGGCGGAAGCAGAAATTAAGCCGGGAGTCAAAGTTGATGTTATTCTACAAAGTGAAAATGAGCAAGAACGGGAAATTTTAAGTAAGGGAGAAACCTATATCAAAGATTTAGCAAAAGTGGAAACTTTAACCATCACGCCAGTGTTAGAAGAAAACCAACAGCAAAAAGTGATTGCTAGTGTTGTGGGAACTGTGCAAGTATTAATTCCCTTAACAGGCGTTGTCGATGTGGAAGTTTTACGCTCGAAATTAGAGAAAAATCTCAATAAAGTAGAGGGAGAAGTGCAATCTTTACAAGGGCGTTTAAATAACGAAAACTTTGTCAATAAAGCACCCGAAGAAGTCGTTCAAGGGGCGCGAGATGCTTTAGCAGAAGCCCAGAAACAACAGTCAATTTTACAGGAAAGATTGAATAAACTTTAACCAAACTTGACCCTATGGCACATCATTCTTCTTGGCAAATTCGAGCAGCAACTCCTGAAGATGTTTCTGCCATTATGGACTTAATTAAAGCCCTCGCCGCTTATGAAAACCTCTCTGAGGAAGTAACAGGTGATGCTGCGACCTTAGAACAACATCTATTTGGAGAGAATCCCTATGCTGAGGTCATTCTTGCTGATTGGGAAGGAGAAATTGTTGGTTTTGCCCTATTTTTTACCACTTATTCTACCTTTCTCACGCAACCTGGGATTTATCTGGAGGATTTATTTGTTCTCGAAAATTATCGTGGTTTGGGAATTGGTCACAGTTTGTTAAGCCATGTTGCCAAAATTGCTACGGAGAGAAAGGCAGGGCGACTAGAATGGAATGTTTTGGATTGGAATACCAGCGCGATCGCGTTCTATGAGAAAATGGGGGCAACGGTATTGCCAGACTGGCGAACGTGCCGAGTTAGTGGTAATGCCATTGCTGAACTTGCACAGGAGGAAAAAAGATGACAATTTGGATTAATGAGCAAATGGATCCCTCAGGCTTGATTCATGCCTGCATTGCTTCCTGTAATGAAAAAGCCGCCCAAGAGTGTCATCAGTCTTTTCAAGAGAACCTAACAGAAAGCCAAAAGGAACAAGGTTGGGTGGCTAGGTTACGCACAGTTAATTCCTGGGAAGAGGTTCCCGTTAATGCCCTAAAACTTAATTAAA
>CAZTXK010000290.1:0-3131 GCA_964617275.1 uncultured Dactylococcopsis sp.
ATAAACTATACCATTTTCAAAAAGTCAGGTTACAGCTAATCCCCCCTAACCCCCCTTTGAAAGGGGGGAATTGAAGAGGGGTAGCACTAATTATTCAAAATGGTATTCCTTCTCAAGAAAGTAGAAGCAAATTCTAGATTAACCGATACTGAGTACGCGAAGTTGTAAGGAAATAAGGAAACATTGATGTCTGAGTTACTACAAGCAGTGGTCGAAAGCCAAGAAAAAAAGGATCTGCGAGACTTTATTGATCTCCTGCGTCGTGATGGTTCTCATCGCTATTTGCTACGGAATGATATTCTTAATGCCTTTTCCACCTTCTGTGAGGATTACCAAAAGGAATCAGGCTATGCCCAGACCTCAGCGTTGGGTCGCCTTATCTACTATACGCAAGAGCTAATTTTAGAGTATGAAATCCTGTATTTAATCGTGCGTCCGCAAATTGCCAGACAAGAAAGTTATCGGGTTTTTGATGACTTGAGTTTTGAAACCCTGACAAAACAGGACTTACTAGATGTGCGCGATCGTTACGTCAACCATTATCACCCAGAAGAAGGAGATGTCTTTGAAATTGACTTTCAGCCCTTTTACGATTACTCTCCCATTATTAAAGATTCCAAAAACATTGGGCGTGGGGTGGATTTTCTCAACCGCTATATGTCGAGTAAACTGTTCCAAGACCCCAACCAATGGCTAACAGCCGTTTATAACTTCCTCAGTCTCCATCATTACAATGGCATCACCCTCCTCATTAATGGACGCATCCGTGACCAACAACAACTTTCGACTCAAGTCAAACGCGCCCTAGAGTTTGTCAGTGATCTTCCTAAAGATAAGCCTTATGAAGATTTCCGCTTCGACTTGCAAGACTTAGGGTTTGAACCCGGTTGGGGAAATACTGCCGGACGCATTCAAGAAAGCCTAGAAATTTTAGACGAACTAATTGATTCTCCTGATAGCCAAGGGTTAGAAGCCTTCCTATCTCGTATCCCCATGATCTTTAGAATTGTTCTTGTTTCCATTCATGGTTGGTTTGGACAAGAGGGCGTATTAGGACGACCTGATACTGGCGGTCAAGTGGTATATGTTTTAGATCAGGCTAGAAGTTTAGAAAAACAATTAGAAGAGGATATTGAATTAGCAGGATTAAAAGAGTTAGGAGTGAAGCCCAAAGTTTTAATTCTCTCCCGATTAATTCCCAATAATGATGGAACCCGTTGTAACGAACGTTTAGAAAAAGTTTATGGCACAGAAAATGCTTGGATCTTGCGAGTTCCTTTCCGCGAATTTAATCCAGAAGTAACTCAAAACTGGATTTCTCGCTTTGAAATTTGGCCCTATTTAGAACCCTATGCTATTGATGCGGAAAAAGAAATTTGTGCCGAATTTGAAGGAAAGCCTGATCTCATTATTGGCAATTATTCTGATGGCAATTTAGTTGCCTTTTTATTAGCCCGTCGTCTTAATGTTACTCAGTTTAATGTTGCCCATGCCCTAGAGAAATCAAAATACCTTTTTAGTAATCTTTATTGGCAAGATTTAGAAGATACTTACCACTTTTCAATTCAATTTACCGCCGATTTAATTGCTATGAATGCAGCCCAATGTATTATTAGCAGTACCTATCAAGAAATAGTGGGACGACCGGATAGTGTAGGGCAATATGAATCTTACCAGAACTTTACCATGCCTGATTTTTATCATGTGGTCAATGGCATTGAACTCTTTTCCCCTAAATTTAATGTCGTTCCACCAGGAGTTAATGAAAACATTTATTTCCCCTATACTCAAACTGAAGATCGAGTTCCCAATCAAACTGAACAAATTAAAGAATTGCTATTCTATACCGAAGATGAGTCGCAAGTTTTTGGGAAATTAGATAATCTAGAAAAACGTCCGCTCTTTTCTATGGCGCGGTTAGATCGGATTAAAAATTTAACGGGCTTAGTGGAATCTTTTGGCAAATCGCCCCAGTTGCAAGAACACTGTAACCTCATTTTAATCGCAGGAAAACTTAGCACCTCAGAAACCACGGATAGTGAGGAAAAAGCTGAAATTGAAAAAATGTATCGTCTTATTGATGAATATAATCTTCATGGGAAAATTCGCTGGTTAGGCGTTCGGTTGCCGAAAACTGATTCTGGGGAGGTTTATCGTGTCATTGCCGATCATCAAGGAATCTTTGTTCAACCCGCTTTATTTGAAGCGTTTGGGTTAACCATTCTCGAAGCCATGATTTCAGGTTTACCAACCTTTGGCACACAGTTTGGGGGCCCCTTGGAGATTATTCAAGATCAAGTTAATGGCTTCTATATTAACCCCACTAAGCCTGAAGAAACGGGGCAGAAAATTCTTGATTTTGTGGAGAAATGTGAAAAAGATCCAGAACATTGGCAAAGGATTTCCCAAAAAGCGATGGAACGAGTTTATAGCAGTTATACCTGGAAGATTCATACCACAAAACTGCTTTCTCTAGCGCGAATTTATGGGTTCTGGAACTTTACTTCTAAAGAAAATCGGGAGGATATGTTGCGCTATATTGAATCCCTCTTTTACCTGATTTATAAGCCAAGAGCGCAGGCTCTGTTAGAAAAGCATCAAGCCCGATAGTTTCGGCAACACGAAATTTAAGTTTTCGGTTCAGCACACCGACAGAAGCTGATAGGGTTTGACAGAATAAAAATTGAACTAAGAAGTGAAGCGGTTAGTGCAAACGGTGAATCACTCAAAGGAGGTGAACGCTGTATGGCACTGGCACGTTGGAATCCTGCAACTGAATTAGATATGTTCCGTCGGCAAATGGATCGTCTTTTTGACAATTTAACCGGCGAACATCCCATGGATTCTTTCCAATGGGGTCCCGCGATCGAGCTAAACGATCAAGGGGATAACCTACTATTGAAAGCTCAACTACCCGGTCTAAATCAGGATGACATTGATGTGAGCGTTGCTCGTGACTCGGTAACCATCAGCGGTGAATATCGTCACGAAAATAATAACGACCGCATCTATGGCTCTGAGTTCCAATACGGTAAGTTTAGCCGTACGGTGCGCTTACCGGTAGGCATCAAGCAGGATCAGGTTCAGGCTGATTACACGGATGGCATCCTCAGCCTCCACTTACCGAAAGT
>CAZTXK010000291.1:0-3112 GCA_964617275.1 uncultured Dactylococcopsis sp.
TGAAGGAGGAAGAACTTCTACCCCTAAATCTGAATTATTAATAAATCCGACTAAAGAGGTTTGAACCGAATCCCAATTCCCTCGTACTCCAATTTCATAGTTATCCACCACTTGCGGTTGGACATCAATGACATCTTCGCTAATGTTGCGAACACTGCCTGGAGAACGGAGAAAGCGTCCAAAATCGGGGGCGGAAAAGCCTTGGGAAAAACTGGCAAAAACGTTAACTGTGTCTGTAATATCAAAAACGGTGCCAATATTAAAGGTGACATCATCAAAATCCACCTCTCCCCCTTCAACGGAAATGGGATTATTAATCCGAAAAGCCTCAACGGTATAGTCATCGACACTCATATTAAACCGTTCGTAACGCAATCCGCCGCGCAAGGTCACGCGATCGCTGACATCCCATTCTCCTTGAGCAAACAGCCCAAACGTATTGAAATCATACGGGGGAATAAAGGTTACTTCATCTACTTTCCGAACCGTGCCATCATCGAGAAAGGCAGACTCATCAAACCGTTCAAACGGCTGTTCAATCGCTTCATCCGTATAGTCTAACCCCCAGAGAACACTTGCTTGTTCTGAAATGGGAGTATCCACTTGTAAGCGCGTTCCCCACTGTTCTTTTTCATTACGCCCCCGCGCAATGGTTTCATTGAAGTCAGTAAAATCTCCGGCATCAAAAATATTCTGGTTATCTCGATAAAACAGTTGGGCTTGCAGTTCACTGTTTAAAAACTCATCATGATTATATTGCAATGAAATGGCAGTGTTAATGTTTTGCGGTTCATCAGCATCCACATAATTCCGAGGTTGTTCCACAGCAACCGCCTTTTGAATTCCCGGTTCTGGGTTAGCCATGCTGGCAATGGGAACGTTTTGATTATCTTCAAAATGATTCACGGTTAGTTGCAGTCGTTGCTGGGAGGTGAGATCAAATCCTACTTTCCCCAAAAAGTTAAGTTTTTCACTATTAGAATTGGCTTGCGCCCCTTGTAAGTCACTGGGAATGGCATCGCCTTCGGCATCAAAAAAAGTGCCGGTAAAGGTACGGGAGAGATTCAGGGTAATATCAAAGTTTTCTTGATTCCAAAAGAGGGATTGTCTTTGGGTGTTGCCAATACTGTCATCATCTAAATCCCCTAATGCGCCTGTAATTCCTAATTCTGTAGAAGCGCGAAAGGGCTCATCTTGGGCAGGGGAGCGAGTGGTAATGTTAATCACCCCACCCGTTGCTCCATCCCCATAAATGGCGGTGGGACCGCGTAAAACTTCAATATTTTCAATGGCTGAGGGGGCAATACTGCGTAAATCTCGCGCTTGAACAGTGGATAAGTTGGAACGGACGGGAACACCATCAATTAAGACTTGTGCTGTCCGACCGCGAAGAAAGTTTCCGGGGTCATTTTGTTGATTGGGCGGGGCTACTCCAGGCACTTGTTTTAAAATATCTTGCAAATCTCGGGAAAGATTGGCTTGTTCCTCAATGTCTTCCCGATTTAGGACAGAAATGGAACGGGGAATATCTTGGGGATCTTCTTCGGTACGAGTAGCGGTAACAACTAACTCAATGGGTTCTTGTTCTGTGGTTGGTGAGGGTTGGGGAGAAGGGGTTGTTGTCTCTGGAGTATCTTGCGCGGTAGTTTCTTGGGGCGGATTAACCGCAACTTGGATATTGCCATTACTGGTTATATTCACCTCAGGAGGCTGATTAACGCCAATAATTTCAACGCGAATGCTATTACTGTAGCGTTGACTTACCTGAATTTTCTCAATGTTGGCAACAGGATTATTGGTTTCGTAGGCTTCCCCTTGTAATTGGGTGTTGACAATATCAATTGCTAAAGTATTGCCATAACGGGTGGTAAAGGTCTGGGGTTGACGGTCTCCAGAGGTTTCTAAAATCAAATTAACCCCACTGCTGGTGGATTCAAGGGTAATGTCTTGAATGGCAATGGTTTGAGCTTGTACGGGTTGGGCAATACAAATACCACTGAGTAATGCCAAAATTAACTGCGATCGTTGCATACTTTTTCCTCACACACCTATCGGATGTCCGATTAATAATAATGACTTTCAATTACCTTAAAAAATAATTGGCTCTTGTGCGAGAGGAAACTTTGCCCAAAACGGAATTTCTTTTGCCTCAAACGGAATTTTTATGTTGCGTTCTGAGAAGACTCCCATCATAATCTTCGATTTGATGGGTAGATGAATCAGAACAGTTTGTGCTAATGTGTGGAAAGTTGAATTGGGCGGTAACCTCACGGTTTGTCCAAATTAACTTCTGTACCGGTGGTCCATCGGGAATTAACGAGCAACCTTGAATTGGCAAGGTGTCTAGCCTAGCTAGATGGAGATACTATGACTAGCCGTTAGGCGGTCAGCCTGCTAACCCTCAACTTGAGTGGAGGAGAGACTGAGCGATCAGTTTCTAGAATCTCCCACCATACTCTTTGATTTGGTGGTGAGAGTCTTCAAGTTGGCGATAACAACGAGGGGTGATACCAAAAGTTTGCTTAAAGGCATCGCAAAAGCGACTCTGGCTTTTGTAACCAACCGCTTTCGCTACTTGTTTAATATTAAATTGCGAATCGCTGAGGAGAATGCGGGCTTGTTCTAAACGCTGATCGCGCAGATAGCGAAAGGGTGTTGTTTGTAAGCATTCATGGAATCCCTGTTTAAGCGTATAATGGTTGAGTCCTACCATCCGAGCTAATTCTGGTACAGAGGGGGGATTAGTAAAATTCTGCTCTAAAATGGCTTTTGCTTCCTGAACGCGATCGCGATCGTCGGGAGAAATCGCTTTTTTCTTAGGTTCAAACTCCCGCCATTGTTCCAGTTGTAGGGCAATCAATTCTAAACATTTACTCTCTAGGTAAAACGCTTGCGTTGTTCCCTGATAGGGGCAATGCAACAACTGTTCTAGAGTCAGTTGTATGGCAGGGGTAATTTTGCCCGATAAGTGAAATGGTTCCGTTTTATTGGTTTCAAGATTTTGCAGCGAGGAAGGTAAATCAGGCGTTTGTATGAAATCAGCTAATAATTGCGGCGACTCAAGGTGAATATCCACTTGCAACCGTCGCTGGCGCGATCGCTGTTGATAATA
>CAZTXK010000292.1:0-3108 GCA_964617275.1 uncultured Dactylococcopsis sp.
TTAAAAAATATATAGAAACGCTAAGTCTTGGTTACACTAAGCGTAATTTTCTTTGGAGGAGAGAAGTTACTTGTTAGCTTAAAAGCAAGATATGTTATTTAAGATACAAACTTTAAAATGAAAACCTCACCTCAAAGTGACCTTTTAAATACCATTGCGATTTCTGGTGTCGGTGCGGGAATTGTCACCTCCTTTGCCGTGAGCCAAGGACAATCCCCCTTAGTTGCCCTCCTGATCACAGTTGTAGCCACTAGCTTTGCCGTGGTTTGTCACCGTGCTGGCTTAGTTTAAAGGGAACTCTAATTAAAAAGCTACCGTCCCTAGTAGTATAGTCATTTGGAGGAATAATTGAATGTCCCAACTATCTTTTCTCAAAAGAGGAACCGCAACCGCGCTTTCTCTCCTCCTAGGGATTGGTGCTGCCACCCCTTTAATTTTATCAACGCCGGCATCGGCGCAGTTATTACCCGGTGAGCGTCGTGGGCAATCTCGCCCTCAAAATCAGGGTCGAATGGCAATTCCCTCAGGCACATCTCTCCCCGTGAGATATGACGAAGCCGAAAAAATTGTCGTTATGCCGGATGAAACAGCCCCCGTTACCCTCCAGATTGCAGCCAATATCAAAGATCGACAAGGCAGAATTCTTATTCCCTATGGCACGGAATTAGTCGGGGAAATTCGACCCGCACAAAATGGTTCACGCTTTGTGGCTCAAGAAATCAAAGTTCCCGGGGAGTCTGCTCGCAGTATCAATGCAACTTCACAAGTTGTAACCCGACGAGAAACCATCACTCGTGGGGCGAGTACCGGTGATATTTTGGAAGGAGCCGCCATTGGAGCAGCTGCCGCTTCTGTGATTGCTGGGGTAACAGGAGACAGAGCCATTGCGACAGAAGAAGTTTTAGGCGGCGCTGGTTTAGGGGCTTTAGGAGGCTTACTCCTTGGCAAGGATAAGGTGGAAGTCATTTCCATTGATCCCAATCGAGACCTAGACATTACGCTTGATTCTCGTCTTGCTCTATCTTATTAGTTGATCGCGCTTGCTATCAAAGCTAGGCATTTCGTTCTAAAATAGAAAATGATCCCGTAATCGACCTAAGGGGAACAATTATCTATGGCTCTTGGTTATCTTGCCCTAGTTCTACACGCACATTTACCATTTGTTAGACATCCTGAAAGTGACTATGTGTTAGAGGAGGAGTGGCTGTTTGAAGCCATCACTGAAACCTATGTTCCTCTCTTGCAAACCTTTGAAGGCTTAAAACAAGATGGTATTGAGTTCAAGATTACAATGAGCATGACACCGCCTCTGGTGTCGATGTTACGGGACTCTTTTTTGCAAGAACGCTATGATCAGCATCTCGCTAAATTAGAAGAACTTGCCGGAAAAGAAATTCAAAATAACCCTGACAATGGGCATATTCAATATTTAGCTCAACACTACATTAATCAATTTGCCCGCGTGCGTCAGACTTGGGAAAAGTACGATCGCGATTTAGTGAGTGCTTTTAAGGGCTTTCAAGATAGCGGTAATCTTGAAATTATTACCTCCGCTGCCACCCATGCCTATCTTCCCTTAATGAAAATGTACCCCGAAGCGGTACAAGCGCAACTTAATATTGCCTGTGAACATTACGAAGAAAACTTTGGTTGTCGCCCTCGTGGCATTTGGCTTCCCGAATGCGCTTATTATGATGGGTTAGAGCGATTTATGGCCGATGCAGGGTTACGCTATTTTCTCATGGATGGTCATGGCTTACTCTATGCTAGTCCGCGTCCCCGTTATGGCACGTATGCGCCGATTTATAGCGAAACTGGGGTGGCAGCGTTTGGACGGGATCATGAGTCATCGCAACAGGTGTGGTCTTCCCAAGTCGGTTATCCTGGGGATCCCGTGTATCGAGAGTTTTTTAAAGATTTAGGTTGGGAAGCGGAATATGAATATATTAAGCCCTATATTCTTCCCAATGGACAACGGAAAAATACTGGGATTAAATATCATAAAATTACCAGTCGCAGTGCTGGCTTAGGGGAGAAGAAATTATACGATCCCTATTGGGCGCGAGAAAAAGCCGCCGAACACGCGGGCAATTTTGTGTTTAATCGCGAACGGCAAATTGAGCATTTAGCTGGGATTATGCAACGGAAGCCTCTGGTAGTGTCTCCCTATGATGCGGAATTATTCGGTCACTGGTGGTATGAGGGACCCTGGTTTGTTGACTATTTAATTCGTAAGTCTTGGTATGATCAAACCACTTATGAAATGGTGCATTTAGGGGGATATTTACGTCAAGAACCGGTGCAGCAGGTGTGTAAGCCGTCGCAGTCAAGTTGGGGATTTAAAGGGTTCCATGAGTATTGGGTGAATGAAACCAATGCTTGGGTTTATCCTCATTTACATGAAGCAACCGAACGCATGATTGAGTTAAGCCGCCGCGAGGCTAAAGATGAATGGGAGAAACGGGCTTTAAATCAAGCGGCAAGGGAGTTATTATTAGCACAGTCTTCCGATTGGGCGTTTATTATGCGAACGGGAACCATGGTTCCTTATGCCGTGCGGAGAACGCGATCGCATTTAAGACGCTTTAATAAACTTTATAATGAAATTATTGATGGCAATATTGATAAAAATTGGTTAGAAAAAGTAGAAAAAATTGATAATATTTTCCCGAATATTAATTATCAAACCTATGCTCCGATTCAAGAACCAATTAAGTTAGGACGGAAACCATAGTGTCGGTAATGACGATAATCTCTTAAAATTTTATCGTGATCAAAACAAAGATTGGTTGGAATTTCCCATAAGGGGAAAATGCTTAAGTTTTTCGCATCATCTGCGGCTTGGGGAGTTCCGATCGCGCTAGCAATAAAAACAATACTAATGGTATGTTTACGGGAATCCCGTTGCGGATCAGAATAAACGTGGAATTGGTCAATGAGTTCCACCTCTAAGCTGGTTTCTTCTTTGGCTTCTCGTTTGGCAGCGGTTTCAATTGATTCCCCATAATCCACAAATCCCCCCGGAATTGCCCAACCATAGGGCGGATTTTTTCTTTCAATAAGGAGAAGGGGACGGTCAGCGCGATCGCGCAATTCAATAATAATATC
>CAZTXK010000293.1:0-1077 GCA_964617275.1 uncultured Dactylococcopsis sp.
AATTAAAGGGGGGATCAAATGCAAAAATTTACAACTGATTTAGGATTGCTATATCAAGTGTATTGAGAATTTTACCATCTTAGCTACCATTATATTTGAGTTACCCAAATCCGTTGTCCTTTGTTGTTTGTCCTTCGACAGGCTCAGTAACACCTTTGTAAACCTATTATTAATAACGAATAACAAATAACGAATAACAAATAACGAATCCTTTCAAATGGTATTATTTTTTCGTAAAGCCCAAGTTTTCGTAGTTACTGCTATTACCGTTACCAGCATAATTATTGGTCTTAATAGCTGTCAAAATCAGCCCATTTCTGAAGACAACAATCCTGATCTTCCCGGTCAAGGAAAAGACATTACCCCTGCTTATGTCTCCTTAGAGGAGCGTTTTCAAACTGAAATTGTCAATATTGGGCTAGAAAAGCTGGGGTATGAAATTAATCCCATGCGAGAGTTAGAACCTGCCTTAATGCACACGGATATAGCAGCAGGAGGAATTGATTATAGTGCCGCCCACTGGGAACAAATTGGTCAAAACTTTTATGACAATAGTGGTGGAGATGAAAAATTAGAAAAAATTGGAGTTATTATTGATAATGCTGTCCAAGGATATCTCATTGATCTCCCCACGGCTAAAGAATATAATATTACGAATTTACAACAATTAAAAGATCCAGAAGTTGCTAAACTTTTTGATAGTGATGGCAATGGAAAAGCTAATTTGATTGGTTGTAATCCGGGATGGGGATGTGAAACGATTATCGAGCATCATTTAGAAAGTTATGGCTTAGAAGAAACCGTTGAGCATGAACAAGGAAGATATGTTGCTTTAATGGCAGATGTCGTGACGCGATATCAACAAGATAAACCAATTTTATATTATACCTGGACTCCTCTTTGGACAAGCGGCGTTTTAGTGCCAGGGGAGGATGTAAGATGGCTAGAAGTTCCCTATACCTCTCTTCCTGAGTCGAATACAACTGAAGAAAATCTCGACACAACTTATGAAGGTAAAAATTTAGGATTTGTTACTGACCAAATTATGATTATTGCTAATGAAAACTTTGCTCAATC
>CAZTXK010000293.1:1177-3107 GCA_964617275.1 uncultured Dactylococcopsis sp.
GGCGCGATTGCCTTCGGCAAATGGCAGGGCCATATCGCGCTACTGAGTAAAACAAGATTGATAATATAGTGGCTGGGCGTATTCACGGCTTAAATTTCCATTGAGTTGGGTAGGGTAGGGAAGAAACCGTTAAGGTCATCACGCAGTTAAGTAATAATAGAGAAGATGTCGTTAAACGTTAGCTTATAGCCAGTCTATTATGGAAGCAGTGAACCCACAGGTCAAAGGCAACGAACAGGAAGCAATGAATACCCCTAAAATGGGGCTGCCTGTCACTATCATTACAGGGTTTTTGGGCAGTGGCAAGACCACACTTCTCAATCATATTTTAAGTAACAATGAGGGGCTGAAAACCGCAGTCTTAGTCAATGAGTTTGGGGAGATTGGCATTGATAATGATTTAATTGTCCAATCTGATGACTCCATGGTGGAGTTGAATAATGGTTGCATTTGCTGCACCATCAATAATGATTTAGTGGAGGCGGTTTATAAGGTTTTAGAACGAGATGAGAAAATTGATTATTTAGTGGTGGAAACAACGGGATTGGCTGATCCCTTACCGGTGGCTTTGACCTTTTTAGGAACAGAGTTGCGGGATATGACGCGCCTTGACTCCATCGTAACAGTGGTAGATTGTGCCAATTTTAGTCTTGATTTGTTTAATAGTGAGGCTGCCTATAGTCAGATTTCTTATGGGGATATTATTCTCATGAATAAGACTGATTTGGTAGAAGAATCACAGGTGGAGGCGTTGGAAAATCGCATCCGTGAAATGAAAGAAGGGGCAAGGTTGATGCGTACCCAAAATGCTAATGTGCCACTACCGTTGATTTTAAGTGTGGGGTTATTTGAGTCTGACAAGTATTTTTCCCCAGAAAAAGAACCTCATGATCACGACCATGACCATCATCACCACGATCACGATCATGATCATGACCACCACTCTCACCATTTAGATAACGATGGCTTTGTGTCTTTATCTTTTCAAAGTGATAAGCCATTTTCGATTCGCAAGTTTCAGTCTTTTCTGGATAATGATTTACCGGAAAATGTATTTCGCGCCAAAGGAGTTCTTTGGTTTGATGAAAGCCCGAATCGCCATATTTTCCATTTAAGTGGTAAGCGGTTTTCTATTGAAGATGATGAGTGGAAAGGGCAACCCAAAAATCAATTGGTGTTAATTGGTCAAAATTTAGATGTAGAAGGATTACGTCAACAAGTGCAAGATTGTTTAGCTTAATTTAGAGTAATTAGGGTGGGATTTTCCCACCTTTTAGAGTTATATTTTGGAGGAATTTATGGTTTATCAAGGACAATTTGGAACGTTTGAAATTACAGAGCGCGATCGCGCTGAGGTTATTACTTATCGTAGTGGCTTATTAGTGGCAGCGTTAAGTTTTACTGTAGGCACACTCCTATTCTTTTGGCAAGGGGCAACTCCCTTGGTTTTAAATAGTCTGACTGTTTTATATGGGCTATTTTCTCTGGGATTAGGGATTAGTTTATGGACGATTCATATTTATTTAATTCCTCTCCATCGTCTCTTACAAATTTTCTGGTTTATTGGAACAATGTCGGCGATTGTTTTGGGGATTCAAGCAGATGTTCCTCTAGCACTTTATATTTATAATAATCCGTTAACTATATTTGGAGTGGGATTTACTTTTGCTGCCTTAACGGGAATTTATTTTAAGGAAGGTTTCTGTTTTCATCGCTTAGAGACACAAATTTTAACACCAGTTGTTCCCGTGTTATTATTAGGACATTTAACAGGGGTAATGCAGCCGCAAATTGAACAAGTGTTATTAGCGGTTTGGACAGTTTGTTTTATTGTTTTTGCCCTCAGAAAGTTTCCCCAAGATATTCCCTCTGATATTGGGGATAAGTCGGTGTTTGATTATTTGAAGAATGCTAAAAAATCTTAAGAGGG
>CAZTXK010000294.1:0-3104 GCA_964617275.1 uncultured Dactylococcopsis sp.
AAGGACAAACAACAAAGGATAAACTGGCTTAACGTTAATTCATGATCAACTCATCCAACATTATGATATAGTAAGCGATACTGTTAGGTTTTGATCGGTAAACAGCGATCAAAAGCAATGGGGAAAGTTCGGTGCAAAGCCGACACTGTCCCGCAGCTGTGATGAAATCCGTGGTGAAAGCGATTTCTCAGTCAGAAGACCCGCCTAAGCAGTGATAGTAAACTTGACTCAATCTGCGAGGTACAGATGCCAGTAAAAAAATCCACTCTTTCGCCACAAGTGTTGTCCCCTTGTTGGGAACATTATCACCGCTTCTCGGAAAGCGATTAAAGAATATACAACAATTTTTTGCTAGCCAATATGCAGTGAAGGCTCAAACAGGGGCTTACTGTCTCAATGACTAGCTTAATTATGCTCAATAACTCAGAAAAGGAATTATATATCAATGACAATTAATAAGAATCGGTTTCAAATCGGATTAACAGTTACTCTGATTGCCGTTTGGAGTATTTTAAGTATTGCTCAACCCGCAGCGGCTCATCATCCTTTTGGTGGCGAAACGCCCAGTAATTTATGGCAAGGATTTTTGTCGGGTTTAGGTCATCCTGTTATCGGTTTTGATCATCTCGCTTTTGTAATTGGAAGCGGTTTAATCGCCGCTAAAAGTAAACAAGGTTGGCTGATTCCGGTTGGATTTATCGCTGCAACAATGTTAGGAACAGGCGTTCATTTACAAGAAATGAATCTTCCTCTGTTAGAAATCGTAGTCAGTATATCAGTTTTAGCAGTGGGTGTCTTATTAACCGTTGCTCGTCCCAATGAGGAAGAAAAGTCTTTCCCTTACACAATGGTAATTCTTTTAGGAAGCGCGATCGCGGGAATTTTTCATGGTTATGCTTATGGAGAAGCGATTGTTGGTGCAGAAATGACTCCTCTAGTTGCTTATTTAGCCGGGTTTAGTCTCATTCAACTAATAATCGCTTTAAGTAGTTATAAATTAGCGCAAACCCTTCTTGCTCAACTCAGCACACCCAGTCTTCCCCTCAACCGATTAATTGGTTGTGGAATCATGGGGATGGGAATTGTATTTATTACTTCTGCCATCTAACAGGAGATTAAAATCATGAGTGTTCCGTGGCTTCGATTGAGCTTGCTAATTCTAACCTTACTGGGAGTTTCTGCATCAAAAGGGTATGCTGGACAACGACCAGACGGAACCGTCTTTTTTGATGCTCCTCCTCGCCTAGAAAAAGCAAAAACCACCTTCAATGAAACTCATGTTCGCGGTGCAACCTATTACTTTACACTAACTGTTCCTGAAACAGCAGGTGAACCGCTTGGAAAGTTAGTCATCGAACAGCGAGGGGGAATTGGCGACATTCCCTTGTTATTAGACGAAACGAAGGCTTTTGTCGGAACGCCCAGTGATAAACAAGAAACGCTTTCTTTAGCCAATGTTTCCCAAAGCGAAGATAATCGAGAGATTACGGCGACATTTAGCAAACCGATTCCCCCCGGAACAACGATGACTCTGGGTTTAAAACCGAGAAAAAACCCGAAGTATGATGGGACTTATTTATTTGGCGTGACTGCATTTCCGTCTGGAGAAATGGTTAATGAATTGTATTTAGGCGTGAGACGATTACAATTTTACGATCGCGCTGATGACAACGATTTTAGGGAATTGCCTTAAAGGAAGAAACATCAGTTACCAGTTAACGAATAACAAATAACAATTAAGGAGTGAATTTTATGGCGGCAAAAATACCAGTTACAGTTATTACTGGCTTTCTCGGTGCAGGTAAAACCACCTTAATCCGACACCTCTTACAGAATAATCAAGGACGCAAAATTGCCGTTTTAGTTAACGAATTTGGAGAAGTGGGAATTGATGGTGACTTGCTACGTGGCTGTGAAGTTTGTGACGAAGAGGGTAACAGCAGTAACAATATTGTCGAATTAACCAATGGCTGTCTCTGTTGCACGGTGCAAGAGGAATTTTTCCCCACCATGCAGGAACTATTACAGCGTCGGGATGATCTTGACTGTATTGTTGTTGAAACCTCAGGGTTAGCGTTACCGAAACCCTTAGTCCAAGCCTTCCGTTGGCCCCAAATTCGCAATGGTGCGACGGTTGATGGGGTAGTGACGGTGGTTGATTGTCCCGCCTTAGCCAGTGGGGCGTTAGTGGGAGATTTAGACGCATTGGAAGCCCAGCGTCAAGCTGATCCGAATTTAGAACATGAAACTCCCATTGAGGAATTGTTTTCCGATCAATTAGCTTGTGCTGATTTAGTCTTACTTACCAAAGCAGATCAAGTTGATAGCGCAACGCGAGAGAAAGTGGAAAACTGGTTAAAGCAGGAATTACCGTCTGGGGTGAGTATCCTGCCCTGTTATGATGGACAAATTCATTCTGATGTTTTACTGGGCTTTAATGCTTCCGTGGAAGAGCATTTAGACACTCGTCACAGTCATCATGATCACGAAGAAGAGCATGAACATGATGAGGATATCAATTCGGTGCAGTTGGTGTTAGATGAAGCATTTGAAGCGCGACCTCTGATGAAACGATTGCAACAACTGTTCCAAGAAGCAGAGATTTATCGGATTAAGGGGTTTGTAAATATTCCCAATAAGCCCATGCGCCTAGTAGTTCAAGGTGTGGGAAAACATTTAGAATCGTTTTACGATCGCGCTTGGGAAAGTGATGAACCCCGTCAAACTCGTTTAGTTTTAATTGGACGAGACTTAGACGAGGCAACCATTAGAGAGAAATTACTATCAGTGAGTTACTCGCCTCAACCTGTTTAAACCGTCGTTAGCGATTTGTAATTAATCTTCCTCCTCTGGAAAGAAGTTGACTCCTAGCAGTTTCCCTGCTGGGAGTTGCCATCTTGGTTGATCTTCTTCTAGCGGTGGATTATCGGGATCATCAAGCGCGTTTTGGGTTAATTCTTCATCAGTCATATTATCTACTCTTTCCCAATTTGTCTGATCTCTAGCCATTGCTTCTTCAGAAGTAATTATTCTGTTGTCTTTCTTTCCAATAACGATTAGAGAAATCTTATGGGGGTTTGTTGTCTCACTCCAAATTACTTTTG
>CAZTXK010000295.1:0-3103 GCA_964617275.1 uncultured Dactylococcopsis sp.
AAACGGGAACAACTCTGCAACGAACTCAGTAAAGCGGCAGGAGGATTCGATCAAGCCTTTGCAGCTGCCTTTGGGCCGAAATCAGCTGAATTTTTCGGGGATGCCACGAAAATTAGTGCCAGTACCAGACGGCAGTTCTTGCGTAATGTTGCTATTGGGGCAGCCCTAGTTACCCTATCTAACTGCGGACGGAACGGTAATCAACAAGCAGCCGGTCCCGACGAAGAAACCGCAGACTCCGTTGATACCAGTAATTTAGAAAAAACAGATTTAAAGATTGGCTTTATTCCCATTACTTGCGCCAGTCCGATTATTATGGCGGAACCCTTAGGATTTTATGAAAGATATGGGTTCAACGCAGAAGTCGTCAAAATGCCAAGTTGGGCAGCAGTGAGAGATTCCGCCATTGCCGGTGAGCTAGATGCCTATCATATGTTAGCGCCCATGCCCATTGCCATGACCTTGGGGCTAGGATCATCCTCTTTCCCCGTTAAATTAGCCAGCATTGAAAACATTAACGGTCAAGCCATTACCGTTGCTTCTAAGTACCAAGGACAAATTAACGGCCCCGAAGATTTCCGAGGATTTAGCATTGGCGTTCCCTTTGAATTTTCCATGCACAATCTTTTGTTGCGCTACTACCTTGCAACAGGGGGAATTGATCCTGATAAAGATGTCCAAATTCAGGTCGTCCCTCCTCCTGATAGCGTGGCCCGTTTAGCGGTGGAAGATATTGATGCCTATTTAATGCCCGATCCCTTTAATCAACGGGCAGTTGCGGAAGGGGCTGGATTCATCCATATGCTAACCAAAGACTTATGGCCCGGTCATCCCTGCTGTGCCTTTGCTGCTAGCGATGAATGGATTGATGCTAACCCTAATACGTTCCGAGCCTTGAATAAAGCCATTATTGATGGTGCTGGCTATGCGAGCAACCCTGAAAACCGTCGCGAAATCGCCGAAGCCATCTCAGCACGGCGATACCTTAATCAGCCGGTGGACGTTGTAGAAGCTGTGTTAACCGGCCAATTTGATGATGGACAAGGAAATCAAAGGGATGTCCCAGATCGCATTGACTTTGATCCCTATCCTTGGAAGAGTTTTTCCCATTGGATTAGTAGCCAATTAGTGCGTTGGGATTTCCTCCCCGAAGAAAGAGCGAATTATGGGGAAATTGCGGATGAAATTTTCTTAACTGATCTCGCCCGAGAATTAGCCGAAGAAGTGGGGCAAGACGCACCAGAGGAAATTTTCCGCACGGAAAACTTAATGTTTGATGACTTTAATCCCGATGAAGCAGCAGATTATGTCAAACGACAAATTGATGAGTATGGGGTTTAAAAAATGACACAACAACAAGCTCTTTCCCGCGCTCCGCAAGCGATGACTAAAGCCAGTTGGCTAAAAAATAAAAATGTACAAGCTCTTCTTGCCTTTTTGGCTTCTTTAGCCGCCTTTCTCCTTCTTTGGGAACTGGGAACTAAGTTAGGACTTTTTGCCGAGCTAATGCCTCCTGCTAGCCAAACCATGGTTGATTTTTGGGGCTGGATTAGTGACCCATTTTACGACTTTGGCCCCAATGATAAAGGAATTGGTTGGCAACTATTGTTCAGTTTGCGTCGAGTTAGTCTGGGCTTTATCTTGGGTTCTCTCATTGCTATTCCGGTGGGGATTGCTGTGGGATTATCGGAAGTCGCCTCGAAAGCAATTGATCCCTATGTGCAACTTTTTAAGCCTGTTTCTCCTCTGGCTTGGTTGCCATTAGGATTGGGCATTTTACAAAATTCGGAGTTAACTGCTGTTTTTGTTATTGCGATTAGCAGCATTTGGCCAACCTTAATTAATACCAAATTTGGGATTAGTAATGTCAGTGAAGATTATTTGGATGTGGCAAAAACCCTTGGCGCATCTCGACGGCGTACCCTTTTTAAGGTAATTCTTCCGGCGGCTGCTCCCAATATTGTCTCAGGATTACGCATTAGTATGGGCATTTCTTGGCTGGTGATTGTTGCTGCTGAAATGTTGGTCGGCGGAACCGGTTTAGGGTATTTCGTTTGGAATGAATGGAATAACCTCAGCATTACCAGTATTATCACCGCCATTATTGTCATCGGAGTTGTTGGCATCATTCTTGATCAACTCTTTGGCATTTTGCAGACATTTGTTTCATTTGGAAAACAATCATCATGAGTAGTCTTTCTTATAACAATAACGCCACCCCTGCTTTAGCAGAAGTAGGAGAAGATGTCCAACTTTCTCTGCAAGGAATTACCAAAGTTTTTCCGGGCAAAAAAGATTGGATGAGTAAGCTATTACGGCGCACTTCCCCAGAGTTTATGGCTCTAGACGAAATCAGTCTAGATATTAAACACAATAAATTTGTGTCAATTATCGGTCCCTCGGGTTGCGGTAAATCGACGCTCTTAAACATCATTGCGGGTTTAGCTTCCCCTAGTAGTGGAACTCTGCTAATGAATGGCTATCCTCTGGAAGGACCGGGCCCCGATCGCGGCATGGTGTTTCAAAACTACGCGCTAATGCCTTGGATGACGGTAGAAGGGAATATTGCCTTTGCCCTAGAAACCGTTGATCCCACTATGCCCAAAGTTCAACAAAAGCGGGCAGTGAAGGAGAATATCCAGTTAGTAGGTTTAACCGGAGCTGAAAAAAAGCATCCTCATGAATTATCAGGGGGAATGCAACAACGGGTAGGCATTGCTCGGGCTTTGGCAATTAATCCCCAAATGTTGCTCATGGATGAACCCTTTGGAGCATTAGATGCTCTGACCCGTGGCTTCCTGCAAGAGGAAATTGAACGGATTTGGGATCAACAACGTAAAACCGTCATTATGGTGACTCATAGTATTGAGGAAGCTCTCTTACTGTCGGATGAAATCATCATGATGACTCGTGGACCTGGGGCTGGAGTGGATGAGATTCTGGAAATTCCATTCCCTCGTCCTCGCAAACGGGAAGAGGTAGAAACCCATCCTGAATACAATAATCTCAAACTGGAGATGGAACAGCATCTCTATCGCGAAACCCGTGCGGTAGAACAATCTCGCTTGTAATTATCTAAAATTGGAGGAATCTTAAAATGGCG
>CAZTXK010000296.1:0-3082 GCA_964617275.1 uncultured Dactylococcopsis sp.
TCTCTCTCCCCATCTCCCCACCTAGTAGTGATTTCATAAGAATGAAACGACCTAGGAGTGTTAAGGGGGGGGATTATCGCTAAAGTTGTGCTAAAGTATCTAAATCAAATTTTGCTAGCCATTCTTTACGAGAGTCTTCATCAAAATTATCGCTACGAGAAAGAATTTTTACCTGATAGCGATCGCGCACTAAAACAGCACTCGCTTTACTGCCCTGATTGACAACTGGATAATTTTTTATCGTTTCTGAACTATCTTTAAATTTGTTGCTAGCACTGGGATTATTAGCAATATCAGAGATAGAAAGTAAGGCTAACTCTTCTCCATCTTCTTTTAATTTTGCCTGAGCAAATCCTCGTTTTTCTTGAGTATAAACAATTTGATAGGAGTCTTCATTTTTGGGAAAATAGCGATTAAGTTCTCCTCCCTTAACGGCATCTTCAGCAACTGCCGTAGCTTGAGGTTGGCTACTTTCTTGTTGTGCGCTTTCAAAGCGAGAAGTGGGTTCATCATTACTGCAAGCAGGAGTCAGTAAGAAAATCGTAACCACGAGAATTAAGGAAAGGACAGAACGAAGTTTAAGCATAGGATTGAATTTCTTCATCAACATACAGTGAGGTTAACCAAACCAGAATTAGCAACAGTTAAGGGTAATTTTATCTTACGATAGAAGAAGATCGGTATTTGTTTGGAGGATGCTTCGTGAATCAGAACTTCCCAAAAGTAGGACAATTCAACCTTTCGGGGGTGGGCTGTTGGCTAACCTTGATTGTGATGGGGCTATTATTAACCTCCGTGGGACTCGGTTGGGTGGTGAATAGTCTGTTAATTGTTTTAGCCCTAGCAATTATCTTACCTGCGATCGCGCTAGTGGGGGCTCAATGGTGGCTGCGACGCAACCTCGTGGAGGATCAATGTCCCGTTTGCCAATACCAGTTTACAGGCTTTAACGGCACAATGTCTCGTTGCCCAAGCTGTGGTGAACCGCTAAAAATAGAGAAGGGCAAATTCCAGCGGATTACCCCGCCGGGTACGATCGATGTGGAAGCGGTGGATGTGGATGCATCGTCAGAGTGAAAATACGATATTGTTAACAACAGACACATTCCTCACGGTTGTCAATTTCAACTATGACTGAGCAAATACAGTGGGTAAACGCCATCTCAACTCGTCTCTCTCTCGAAGCAGCGATTTCAGAAGTCACTGAATGCATTAATAAGCAGTTATCAGCATCTGCAGATGTGGGCTTTTTATTTATTTCTTCGGCTTATGCCAGTGAATATCCCCGTTTAGTCCCCTTAATTTTAGAGAAACTTCCCATTAAACTCCTCATTGGCACCGGTGGCGGTGGGATTGTTGGGATTGATTCTGAAAACGAGGCTCAAGAAATTGAAGGAAATCCCGCGTTAAGCCTCACAGTCGCCCATTTACCCAATGTCAATGTGCAAGGGTTTCATGTTAGTACCGATCAAATTCCAGACTTAGATAGTTCCGCCCAAGCATGGGAAACCTTAACGGGAGTTTCGCCCCAACAAGACCCAGATTTTATTTTACTTGCCGATCCCTTTTTCTCCAAGGTGAATGATTTACTCGAAGGATTAGACTTTGCCTATCCTAACGCCAAGAAAGTGGGCGGTTTAGGCAGTGCCATGGCGATGGGAATACAAACAGGCTTATTTTACCATGATGCTGAAAAAACTGAAGATACGGCTTTATTACGAGAAGGGATTGTTGGGATTGCCATTAGTGGCGACATTGAAATTGATACCATTGTTGCTCAAGGATGCCGTCCTGTGGGGCCTCAATATCAGATTACCAAAAGTGAACGCAATGTGTTAGCAGAAGTGGCAGCGGTGCAAGAAGAGGGAGTAGAAAGCCCCAAACCACCCTTACAGGCATTGCGAGAGTTGATGACGGAGTTAAGCCCTGAAGATCAAGAGTTGGCGCAACATTCCTTATTTTTAGGCATCGCTCGGGATGAATTTAAGTTAGAGTTGCAACAAGGGGATTTTTTAGTCCGGAATTTATTAGGAGTTGATCCCAAAGTGGGCGCGATCGCGGTAGGAGATAAATTACGACCGGGACAACGGATTCAATTTCATCTCCGGGATGGCGATACTTCCGCAGAAGATTTAGAAATGCTGTTACAAAACTATCAGCAACAGGAAACCGGTTCTTCCTCTGCTGTGGGCGCGTTATTATTTTCTTGTTTAGGACGAGGAAAAGAATTATACGGAAAACCGAATTTTGATTCCGAATTATTCCGTCAGTATTTCAATCAAATTCCCATCGGGGGATTTTTCTGTAACGGGGAAATTGGCCCCGTGGGTAATCAAACCTTCTTACATGGTTATACCTCATCTTTTGCCATCTTTAAGTCAGTTAACTCCAATTAGGGTTAAAAATGTCACAGTTATCCATTCGCTTGCCTGAAACGCCACTGACAGTAACACGAGAAGAATTTAGCGCGATCGCGGCTGCCAATCCCGACCTACAATTGGAGCGTGGCGTAAATGGAGAATTAATCGTGAATCCACCCACTGGCGGTGAATCAGGTCGTCGTAATATGAAAATTGGGCGCTATCTTGACGAATGGACAGATCATTATGGGGGTGTTTGTTTTGACTCCTCTAGTGGCTTTAATCTTCCTAACGGAAGCACTCGCGCCCCCGATGCTTCTTGGTTGCGACAAGATCGCTGGAATGCTCTAACTCAGCAAGAGAAAGACGGTTTTGTTCCCCTTTGCCCCGATTTTGTTCTAGAATTGCGTTCACCTTCTGATAATCTCTCAACACTGGAAGATAAAATGCAAGAGTATATGGAGAATGGGGCGCGACTTGGGTGGCTCATTGATCCTCAAAATCAGCGTGTAGAAGTATATCGAGTTCGGGGAAATGTTGAAGTTTTAGAACAACCAGAAGTGCTATCTGGGGAAGATGTCTTGCCTGGGTTTATTCTTCAGTTAAATCAGATTTGGGGATGAATTACAATGATGAAGAAATAGAATTTGCAATTCCCCCTAATGGAGAAGTATCTTAACAAATAACAAATAACAAATAACAAATAACGAATAACAAATAAC
>CAZTXK010000297.1:0-3073 GCA_964617275.1 uncultured Dactylococcopsis sp.
GAGTGCCAAGGGCAATGCTTGCCTTTTCTGACCCGACACTAGGAGGAGAATAGTTATTCAAGGAAAGGCGAGTCAACCAAGGACTGGCTTCTTCAATGCTGAGGGAAAGGGTACTGGCGTTTGCTTCTTCTGCGGGGATGAGGCTCGCCTGTACGGTATCAATGACGGGATTAGTACGGAGAAGGCGAAGCTGCTCTTCCAAGCGAGTGGTATTGAGAACCGGTTCGGTTGCTAATTCTAAGCGCGATCGGATATACCCTGCATTAAGGGCTTCTAGTCCTTCAATTTCGATATTGCTGATTTTCCCTTCTAGCACCAGAATTTTGATATTCCCTGTGTCTAGAGAGTCTTTCACTAAAACAGCGCGAGAAGTGAGATAACCGTCATCTAAGTATAGTTGGGTAACGGCTCTAACTGCTTCTGATAATTCTGTAAGGGTGACGGTTTTTCCCTCTAAAGGTTCAACAATGGGAGCAAACTCTTCCTCAGTAAAAATGGTACTCTCTACCACTTCGATGGTTTCAATGTTATAAGATTGCTCTTGGGCGAATTGTTGCGATAACGGTTGTGGTTGAAGAAAACGAGCGGGATGGGGGTTACTTAGTGGTCTTGGTGTCGCGATCGCGCTTTCAGAGGCAATGATTCCCATGCTTACAACTAAAGCATAGAAAAAACTCTTCTCTAAACACCTTAGTTGGCTATAACTCTTAGTATTCATGATTCAACTTAAAAGGGGATGGAGTTAGTGGTTGCCGAAACCTTAATTGCAAAAATTCACCTGGGAATCAATTGCTAGACTGACTATCGCAACCTGGGAGACCAGAAAAGTTCGCACAAAGTAAGTTAACGAAGTCATGTAATTGCGTTTTTCTTTGCGCTGTTTCCTGCTCACTAGGAGATGACGCTTCGGTTTGGGGCGGACTGGAAGGATCGGGAGGCATAGTAGCGGTGGTTTCACTGCTTGCCAAATAATAGTGACCTAAAACTTTATTTTCATAGGTTCTTTTGGTAATTGCCCAGCCGGGGTCAAGTTGAACTTTTTTTGGGCCAGGCGCCAAGCCATTGGTGCGACCAATAACAATTTCTGAACGTCCCCGTTTTACTGGCTTACCGACCAGAACAATATCTTGATTGCGTCTTTCTAGTCTTAAACTATAGGTCCAGGCTAAATCGCGATCGCCGAGTCGAATGGAATAGCCATTACTGTCCGTAGCTCGTCCACAAATTCCCGTAAAATCAAAATCGAGTAGGCGTAACTCTACGGAAACGGGATTTTGACCCCTTTCTTGCCAACACTGTTTTTCATCACTTTGCTGTTGAATGACCACTAAATTATGTCGTCCCCCACCAAAAGGAACAGCCACTGGGATCACATCACCTTGTTGAATTCGTTGTTGACCGAAGGTTTGCGCTTCCGCAATAGAAGTCGTACCCAGCAGAGAAAACGCCGTTAGCGTTAAACCTGCGGTTAAGTTACGCAAAAAATTAAATCGCATGATTTTTCACTCCTCATCACTCATTTAATTGAATATAATTACACTCAAATTGTATTTTTTGAATCAGAAACTAACTTTCTTGGCTTTGTTGTTCAACAATGACCTCAATAATCATTTGTTGCAATTCTTCTTGGAGTTCCACATCGCCTTGGATACGCTCAATAATGGCTCTAATTTCTCGCATTGTCATTCCCTTTTCTTCATTGACAATGCTGTACATTTTCCACAAAGAGCTTTGTTGCGTTGAAATCACTTTTTGGTTGATGCTTTCAAACTTTTCTTGCTCTTGTTGAGTCATCTGTGCTTCCCGTTCTGAAGCTGAGGTACGCAAAATCTCATAAAACCGATCTTGCTCCAACCCTCCTTCTTCAATCAGTTGATTGATTTCTTCGTTAGAGTCAATAACAATTTTTTGTAGCTCTGGAACAATATCGACAAAATCGGTCACTAATGCTTTTAATTCCTCATCCGTATATTCGATTTCCTCACTTTCATTATTATTCTGCTGAGCAATCAGGTTATTGGGATGACTAAAAGCGGGAAGGGAAGATAGGAACAAGAGCGTTATCGTGCTTGTTCCCATGAGAATTTGTTTTAACATTAAAATTTCCTCTAAAACAGGCAGTTACAGAAAGTTCAACTAAGACTTTAGAAAAAGCGAAATATATTCATATTCATACGGGTACTAAAGTCACCACGAGTTGATGGATTCTCCGGGGGGCGGAACGCCTGTCCCAAAAGATTATAAAGAGCAACATTATGGTTTTCCTTAGTGTCCATAGTGAATAAAATATTGCTTTCAGCGGTACATTCTTCTTGGTTAGAGGAGCCTAAGCAAACCACAGCTTTTTCGTTAACCTTTCCTGATAGAAGAGATATTTCCTTTAAATTCCCTTCTTCATGAAAAGTTTGTAGTTGCTGTGATATTTCTTTACAAAGTTGTTTGGCTTTTTCTTCTGAACGAAAATAGTCTGCTGACCAATTAATGAGAGGATAAGATTGAACGTTTGTACCTTCACCCACTCTTACTAAGGTAGTGGCAGTTCCTTCATCATTTTTGTGGTTACATTGAAATCGCTGTTGGGTTTGATCAGCATCAGCTTCTGAAGCCATACTGGGTAAAGCTGTTGCTACCAAAGCCATGATTGAAATTAGGGATCGTAAGGGAGTTTTTGTCATCATCGATCATTTCCTTAGAACTAAGAATTGATTAGGCTTGGGAATATGACTCAAAGTTCACCTTCCCCGGAACGGAGTTACATTCTGTTATTGATGCTAGCTATTAATTGATAAGCCGATCAGCATTTATTCTTTTGAGCCATCTAGATTACTAGAGGACTTAAGAAGCTGAAATATGCAGTTTAGATATATGTTGGTTGAACCATTTTACTAAGCTAGCATTAGTGTGATTCAATTAACTGGAAGTATAGCACACCTTTAAAGATTTAAGTTGAGATAATTCTTAATTTTTTTAATCACAGTCACCATCGGTTACGTGAGTCTATTAACGGTTCTTTCACACCCCAATTCCCCCGCAAAAGCCAACACAGGGGAGAGCAAATGATAAATTTGATGAT
>CAZTXK010000298.1:0-3067 GCA_964617275.1 uncultured Dactylococcopsis sp.
GTGTATTCTCATTGGCAAACGGTGAATTATCGGGAATCTTATGATTTGTTTGCTTGTAACGGCATTTTATTTAACCATGAAAGTCCGCGACGAGGGGAAACCTTTGTGACAAGGAAAATTACTCGCGCGATCGCGCGAATTCTTGCTAACCAACAAAAATGTCTCTATATGGGTAATCTCGATGCAAAACGAGACTGGGGATATGCCAAAGATTATGTGCAAGCAATGTGGTTAATGTTGCAACAGGATCAACCCGATGATTATGTTGTAGCGACTGGGGAAACCCATTCCGTGCGAGAATTTCTGGATTTAGCGTTTGGTTATGTGGGTTTAAACTGGGAAGACTACGTGAAATTCGATGAACGGTATTTGCGCCCGACGGAAGTGGAACTCCTCATTGGCGACCCCGCAAAAACCAAAAAACAATTAAATTGGCAACCGTCGGTCAATTTTGAAGAATTAGTGCTGCTAATGGTGGATGCGGATTTAGAAGCTCTAGGACTCACGCCGCCTGAAACCGAAGGGCGCAAACGAGTCAAAGACAATGCTTATATTCGGCAAAACGTTGGCTCAATGTCTTATTAAGTGATACCCTCCTCACCAAACTCGGTGGGGAATTTTTTTGGAGGAAATTATTATGGTTGATTTAAAGAATAAACGGATTGTTGTTACCGGTGGGGCCGGTTTTTTAGGTCGTCAAGTGATTGAGCAATTAGTGCAAGCCGGAGCGCAACGAGAGAAGATTTCTGTGCCGCGATCGCGCGATCAAGATCTCCGCCAGTGGAAAGTCTGTGAAAGTGTCTCCCAACAGCAAGACATTATTATCCATCTCGCTGCCCACGTGGGCGGAATTGGTTTAAACCGCGAAAAACCCGCCGAACTCTTTTACGACAACTTAATGATGGGAACGCAGCTCATCCACGCCGCCTATGAAGCAGGGGTGGAAAAATTTATCTGTGTGGGAACCATCTGTGCTTACCCCAAATTTACCCCCGTTCCCTTCCGAGAAGATGATCTCTGGAATGGCTATCCCGAAGAAACCAATGCCCCCTATGGTATTGCTAAAAAAGCCCTGTTGGTTCAACTGCAAGCCTATCGACAGCAATATGGCTTCAATGGCATTTACTTACTTCCTGTTAATCTTTATGGCCCCGAAGATAATTTTAATCCCGAAAGTTCCCACGTCATTCCCGCCCTCATTCGCAAAGTTCACGAAGCGCAACAAAAAGGAGAGAAACGCCTACCGGTATGGGGAGATGGCAGTCCCACCCGAGAATTTCTTTACTCCACTGATGCCGCTCGTGGCATTGTCATGGCAACCGAAAGTTATGATGATCCCGACCCCGTCAACTTAGGAACCAACGAAGAAATCTCCATTAAATATCTAGTTGAACTAATTTGTGAACTGATGAACTTTGATGGCGAAATTATCTGGGAAACCGACAAACCCAACGGTCAACCCCGTCGCTGTTTGGATACGCAACGGGCGAAAGAACGATTTGGTTTTACGGCAAAAACGGAATTTAAGCAGGGCTTAAAAAATACAATTGAGTGGTATCGAGCAAACGCCAACTAAAACATTGAAGAAACTGATACCCTCATCGACAGTGTTGTTGTATCGTTAATTAGAAGCAAATCTTAAAAATAAGTAAAGAATGAGTTTTAGTCAGCTAAATTTGAGTGGGCAAATCACCGATATCACGCCTATTTGGTTATTCGCAACCGCGGAAGAAGAAAGTGTTGAACCCGAAGGTTCAATTATCCTTGCCGGGGTTTTGCTTAGCTTAGTAGCGATTTATATTGCCAGTAAAATTGGTGGAGAACTCTGTTCTCGGATTAATTTACCTCCCGTTTTAGGAGAATTAGTCGGCGGCGTTGTTATTGGAACCTCCGTGCTAGGGTTACTCGTCTTTCCAGAATCAGGAGCAACTGCTGAAGACTCCTTGATTATGGCTTTTTTAGAGCGAACGACAGGACTAGAAGCCGAAACAGCCGAAGCGGTTTTTGAAGCCCAAGGAGAAGTAATCACGGTGCTTTCGGAATTGGGAGTCGTGATTTTACTGTTTGAGATTGGCTTAGAATCAGACTTGAAAGAGCTGCTACAGGTGGGCCCCCAAGCCGCTGCCGTTGCCATTACTGGTGTCGTTGCCCCCTTTGTCGGTGGCACAGCCGGTCTCTATTATGGCTTTGGTGTACCTGCTATTCCTGCGATTTTTGCGGGTGCTGCGTTGACGGCAACTAGCATTGGAATTACGGCAAAAGTTTTAGCAGAATTAGGGCAATTAAATTCTAAAGAAGGACAAATTATTATTGGCGCAGCAGTAATTGATGATGTTTTGGGAATTATTATCTTAGCTGTTGTAGCAAGCTTAATTAAAACCGGTAATATTGAAGTTACCAATATTCTTTACTTAGTCGTGAGTGCCGCCGCCTTTCTCGTAGGAACAATTATTATCGGGCGTTTCATCAGTCCATTTCTCGTGGGAATGGTTAATGAAATGAAAACTCGGGGGGAGTTACTATTAACCGCATTAGTTTTCGCCTTTGCCCTTGCTTATATTGCCACGGCAATTGAGTTAGAAGCAATTTTAGGCGCGTTTGCCGCGGGATTAGTCTTAGGAGAAACGGAAAAACGGAAAGAACTGGAAGAGCAAGTGGTTCCAGTTGCTGATATTTTAGTTCCTGTGTTCTTTGTCTGCGTTGGCGCAAGAACTGATTTAGGCGTACTCAACCCTGCTGTTCCCAGTAACCGCGAAGGCTTAATTTTAGCCGCATTTCTAATTGTTATTGCCATTATTGGTAAAACCATAGCAGGATATACCATCTTTGGTCGCCCTGACATTAATAAACTTGCCATTGGGGTAGGAATGGTTCCCCGTGGCGAAGTGGGTTTAGTCTTTGCCGGCGTTGGTTCTGCTAGCGGTGCACTTTCCCCATCAACGGAAGCAGCGATTATTGTTATGGTGATTCTCACCACCTTTGTTGCCCCACCGTTTTTGCGGGTCGTCTTCCCAGATCCCTCCGAAGCAGAAGCATCTAAACAGGAGGAAACATGAAATAAGTTCAT
>CAZTXK010000299.1:0-3038 GCA_964617275.1 uncultured Dactylococcopsis sp.
AAATGTTTTCTCCTGAGGTTCTTCCTGCTACCTTAGAAACAGCATCTTAAATTAACCAGACAGGAAATTTGGTCAAGGTCTTAAAATAAGAGATATTATCCCTGACCTCTTCATGGACGGAAGTGCTTTGATCTTTCCCTTATTAGGAGCAGTTTTGACAATTACTGTTCAAGACTTACTGTTGCGATTATTATCCGTTTTCCTTCTCATTGCCATTAATGCGTTTTTTGTCGCCGCAGAATTTTCTATGGTGGCAGTGCGGCGATCGCGCATTAGCCAATTGGTGGAAAGCGGTGACTTACAAGCGCAAACCGTACAGATGTTGCAACATCGCCTAGATCGACTCCTCTCCACCACGCAACTCGGAATTACCCTCTCTAGTCTAGCTCTGGGGTGGATTGGCGAAAGTACCATGGCAGTGGTAGTGGCACAGGGGTTAAATCAAACCCCGCTTTCTTCCCCTTGGACTAGCGTAGCAGGGCATTCCATTGCTGTTCCCCTTGCATTTTTTCTCATTGCCTATCTACAAATTGTCTTGGGAGAACTATCCCCAAAATCAATTGCCCTTCATCATGCCGAAGAAATTGCCCGTTTCCTTGCCCCCCCTAGTTTAGTCATCTCTCGGTTGTTCTACCCCTTTATTTGGGTTCTCAATCGCTCCACCCAAACTTTACTCCATTTCCTCGGATTAGAATATAGCCCTCATAGTTGGTATAACCGCGTCACCTCAGAAGAACTGCAACTGATCATCGCCACCGAACGAGAATCCACAGGCTTAGAAATGGAAGAACGAGAACTTCTCAATAATGTCTTTGAATTTAGTGAAGTTCTCGTGGAAGAAATCATGATTCCTCGCACCAATATTACCTCCATTTCCAGAAGTGCCACTTTTGGAGACCTTTTAAAAGAAGTCGTTAACAGCGGACATTCTCGTTATCCCATTACTGGGGATTCTCTTGATGACATTGTGGGGATGATTGATTTTAAAGCCCTTGCCATTCCCCTCGCTAAAGGTCGTCTGAAACCTGAAACTGCCATTAGCCCTTGGATTAAACCCGTGCGCTTTGTGCCTGAATTTACCCCCTTAGGAGAACTTCTCAGCACCATGCGTCGGTCTCGTTTAGAACTGGTGATGGTGGTGGATGAATTTGGGGGAACAGCCGGTTTAGTGACGCTGAAAGATTTAATTGACGAGATTATTGGCGATGATAATGAATTAGGGGGGAATGCTTCAGGAACGGAAGAAGTCGCGTTACAAATGCTCGATGATCAAACCTTTCTCGTGCAAGCCCAGATGAATTTAGAACAAGTCAATGAATTGCTTGACCTCGATCTCCCGATTACCGATGAATATCAGACCATTGGCGGCTTTTTACTCTATCAATTCCAAAAAATTCCCCAACAAGGGGAAACCCTCTCTTACCACAACTTAGATTTAACCGTCACTTCCGCAGATGGCCCCCGTCTTTACCAGATTCGCATTCATCGCCATGATCCCTCGATGCCAGAGGAAAGAGAAGAAGACGAAGACGACGATAATCCTGATGAAAGTGCCAATGTTTAAACCCTGGGTTGCTTTACAATATTTAAAAAACGTTAGACAAGGATAATCAATTCAGAATGCGAGTGGCAATTGTTGGTGCGGGATTAGCAGGGCTTTCGACAGCCGTTAATTTAGTGGATGCAGGATGGGAGGTGGAAATTTATGAGTCTCGTCCCTTTGTCGGGGGAAAAGTGGGCAGTTGGGTGGATAAAGAGGGGAATCATCTGGAAATGGGCTTGCACGTCTTTTTTGGCTGTTATTATCACCTCTTTGCCTTAATGGAGAAAGTTGGGGCGATTGAGAACTTGCGACTGAAAGAACACACCCACACCTTTATTAATGAAGGGGGAAAAATCGGAGAACTGGATTTCCGTTTTCTCACTGGTGCGCCCTTTAATGGGCTAAAAGCCTTTTTTACCACCTCTCAACTATCAACTGTGGATAAAATGGCAAACTCTCTCGCTTTAGGCACTAGCCCCATTGTTAGAGGCTTAGTCGATTTAGAGGGGGCAATGAAAACCATTCGTGATTTAGATAATATTAGTTTTGCCGATTGGTTTCGATCTCATGGGGGAAATGATGGCAGTCTCAAACGGATGTGGAATCCCATTGCCTATGCCCTTGGGTTTATTGATACTGAGAATATCTCCGCCCGTTGTATGTTAACTATTTTCCAGCTTTTTGCAGCTCGCACGGAAGCCTCGGTTTTACGAATGTTGGAAGGATCGCCGCAAGAATATCTCCATCAGCCCATTATTGACTATTTAGAAGCAAGAGGGGCAAAAATTTATACGCGTCGGAGGGTGCGAGAAGTTCTCTATGAAGAGAAAAATGGCGAAACCCAAGTAACCGGATTAGCCATTGGCAAAGGAGAAGAAACGGAAACCATTACTGCCGATGCTTATGTCGCTGCCTGTGATGTGCCTGGGATTAAACGGCTACTCCCAGAAGAGTGGCGCAAGTGGGAAACTTTTGATAATATCTACAATTTAGAGGCAGTGCCTGTGGCAACGGTACAGTTACGCTTTGATGGTTGGGTTACCGAATTACAAGACGAGTCAAAACGAAAACAGTTACAACAAGCAACCGGATTAGATAATTTACTTTATACCCCTGATGCAGATTTTTCTTGCTTTGCCGATCTTGCCCTGACCAGCCCCAGTGATTATTATCGAGAAGGGGAAGGATCATTATTACAATTAGTGTTAACTCCTGGCGATCCCTTTATTAAAGAAAATAATAGCGCGATCGCGCATCATGTTCTTTCCCAAGTCCACAAATTATTCCCCTCTTCCCAAGACTTAAACATGACTTGGTATAGTGTGGTTAAACTTGCCCAATCCCTTTATCGAGAAGCCCCAGGGATGGATGTTTATCGCCCCGAGCAGAAAACGCCTGTGAGTAATTTTTTCCTTGCTGGAAGCTATACGCAACAAGATTATATTGATAGCATGGAAGGGGCAACCATTTCTGGAGAACGCGCCGCCAACGTTAT
>CAZTXK010000300.1:0-3036 GCA_964617275.1 uncultured Dactylococcopsis sp.
TAATTAGCGCGATCGCGAAAACTTGTAAGGCTAACCAACCATCAATAAAGACAACAATTAACACCACCGTAGAAATTCCTAAACTCGCTCCAATAAAAGGAATTACCTCCATCGCTCCGATAAAAAATGCAAACAATAGAAAATAAGGAACATCAATCAGACGAAAGCCTAAACTTAACGCGATCGCCATAAATAAGCCTAGCAACAATTGACCCGTCACAAATTGTTGTAAATTACGAGAAATTGATCGAGTTAACTCTTTTTGCATCTTTGGGGCTAAAACTGAAGTAAGAGTTTGCCAAAGGCGCTCCCCATCTAAAAGCATATAAAAAGAGATTACTAAAATTAAAATTAGCTCTAAAACCGAGCTAAATGTTCCCAACACCAGACCAAAACTCGTAGAAGCAATTTCTTGCGCTTTAGCTTGGACTTTGGCTAATAATTGAGAGGCGACAAAATTAACATCAAAGGGTAAATTATGCTCAACACTCCATAACTGAAAATCTTTTAACTGTTCCTGCACCGCCGCAATAATTTCGGGGAATTTGGTTACCAGTTGCCGCCCTTGATTAAATACTAGCGGAAAAACGGTAACAATTAAGATAGCTAGGGCAATAATTGCTGTTAAATACACTAAAGCAGCCGCTAAAGGGCGAGGGATAAATGTTTTTAACACTCGCACCGGATAGTTGAGCAAAAAAGCAATGAGGGCAGCACTGAGAAAGATCGTAATCAATCCCCCAGCGAACCCAATTAACTTAAATGTTAACCACCCTGTTACTAAGATTAATAACCAAGTAATTAAAAATTCTTGTAAAGGGGAAAAGAAACGATTCATGCTCAAAAAACTAATCTGTGTTCAAAATCGCTTGTATCCAGCGTGGAGGGGAAGGAATGGGATTACCTAAGCGATTTAAGATTAGCATAGAGACTAAATGAACGACAAAAACATAAATTAGGCTATTGAAAATAATTGTTACCAGCGCGATCGCCTGCACCAGCCATAAACTCGGTTGGGCAAGGAATCCTAACTGCACAAACGCCCACTGTAAAAACTGAGCAATTTGGGAAGTCACATAAATCCATAAATCCTCCCCTAAGAAAATGGAAAGCATCCAAAAACGAAAGAAAAAGCCAAATGTGCCTATAATTGCGCCGACAATCACCGATAATCCCCAACCCACACCTCGATTCCAAAACGCCCCTAATTGCACTCCCATTACCCCATAAGGAATCACATAGAGGATACTGCGCGTTGGCCCCATTAGAATCGACAGTAATAGCCCAACAATTAAGGTTCCCATTAACGAGGCTCGTATGCCACGGCGCAGATAAATGAGGGCAATGGGGAGAGGAAAGAGTAATCGCAACAGAGGGCCAGGGGGAAAATAGAAATTAATCAGCCAAATAATACTCGCCGCACTGGCTAAAAAGGCAGTTTCTACCATGATAATGGCGGATTCTCCTACTTCCAGCGCGATCGTGTCAGTAGGAGAGCCTGAGTCTTCTTCCTCTCCAGCATCTACCCAATTAACTTCTGAATGGAATGGCTCAGAAGAATCGCGGCTAGAATCAAATTCATCAGGGAAGTTACTCATAGAAAATCAATCATTCAGACTGATGGTGGAAGAGGAAGATAAAACGTCTTCTAAAGCCAGCAAATCAGGAATGCGTAGGGTATGATAGCGACGTTGGATTAACTCCGCTCTTTCTAATCTTGCAAGAACTCGCGTTACGGTTTCTCGCGCTAACCCACTGAGGCTGCTTAATTCCCGATGGGGAAGGTTAGGAATATCTAAGCCTTCTTTAACCGGTTTGCCTTGTCCTTCTGCTAAGAATAACAGAACATCGGCAACCCGTGAAATACTATCTGATTCTCGAAGTCTCAGTCGGCGATTAACTTGGCGTAACCGTTTCGCCATCAGTTGCGATAAACGAATCCCAGCTAATGCTTCACTTTGTAAAACTTTGAGAAACTCTCCTGATGGGATGCTGCAAATTCGAGTGGGAGTTAAGGTTAAAACATCCGTAGAGCGAGGAGCTTCTTCCATGGCAGCCATTTCCCCAAAAACTTCTCCTGTTCCTAAGATGTTGAGAGTAACTTCTTTTCCATCTTTGTTGTAAGTGCGGATTTTAACCCACCCTTCAATAATAAAATAAACCGAGCCTCCCCAATCATTTTCGAGAAGAATGACTTGATTAGCAGGGTGATTACGAGAAACAATATGAGAGACCATTTCCCGTAAAGTTGCCTCCGGTAAGCCCTCGAAAAACATCCCCGGAGCCATCAGTTGATCAAGTTCGGCTTTAATGTTGCGAGTTGCTGTTTTGTCGTCCATATTTTTCAAATTTTAGATAGCTAGTGGTGTAAGTCTAGTATAGCTTTACTATGTGATCAGGATAATTGAATCTTAACGTTTGTCAAGGTTTAGTTGTGTGACCATTTTTTCCAGATGACTTCTGAAAGCTCTATCTTTGGTAATATTACTCTTTTTGTGATCAAGTTTTATATGGATCAATGTTTACTGGATTATGGCTCGGGGAGACAAGGCGAGGGGATTGAGTCTTGTGTACATGAATGAATCAACAATTTCATGTTAGTGGGAGAAGTAGCAACTCGTCTCCAAAAATTAAATTTAACTTTAGTCAATTACTCTTGTAGTTGCGAACTCATTTCAGGGGTTTCTTTCGGTAAGATACAACAGTTGACATCATCTAAGCAGACTTTTCCCCATTGCAATGCCCAACGCACAAGGGAAACTCGGTTATCGGTAGAGGTTTTGGTTAAGATGTTGCTAATATGATTATCTACGGTTCGTTTGCTAATTTCGAGTTTTTGTGCAATTTCTTGATTGGTTAATCCCGCTGCCACTAATTCAATGATTTGCATTTCTCGCCCAGAAATAGCAATGGGGCTGTTTAACTGATTATTACCCTTCATAAATTTGTCTCCGTTAAGTTATATTTCAATTTGTTATCAACTGCATCATTGATTACAGAAAAAATGACCACAGCAGATTTACTTACTGCTTTAAT
>CAZTXK010000301.1:0-3035 GCA_964617275.1 uncultured Dactylococcopsis sp.
TATTCTTCCTGTTTTATGAAGTAGAGTTGATTCCCTTTTATCTCCTAATTAGTATTTGGGGAGGAAAAAACAGAGGGTATGCAGCCACCAAATTTATTCTTTACACTGCCGTTTCGGGGTTATTAATTATAGCGGCGTTTCTGGGGCTTTCTTTTCTCAACGGAAGTGGTAGTTTTGAATATGAATCCATTACCACAGCAGGCATTCCCTTAAAAACACAATTAATTTTGCTGACGTTGATTTTAGTGGGATTTGCCATGAAAACGCCTTTAGTGCCTCTACACACTTGGCAACCTGATGCTTATGTAGAAGCCTCTCCCCCAGTGGCAATTTTACTAGGTGGCGTTTTAGCCAAGTTAGGCACTTATGGTGTCATTCGCTTTGGATTGCAATTGTTCCCTGAAACTTGGAGTCTGACCGCTCCCGGATTAGCGATTATTGGGGTAGTGAGTGTCATTTATGGGGCTTTAACCGCGATCGCGCAAAGTGATATTAAACGCATGGTTGCCTATAGCTCGATCGGTCACATGGGCTATATTTTAGTGGCAGCCGCTGCCGGCAACTCCCTCAGTGTGTTAGGGGCTGTTGCCCAAATGATTAGCCATGGCTTGATTCTTGCCTTATTATTCCAATTGATTGGCACAGTAGAAGCAAAAGTAGGAACGCGCGATCGCGCTACCTTAAATGGCTTAATGAACCCCATTCGCGGTTTGCCTCTCACCAGTGGCTTACTCATTGCTGCCGGGATGGCAAGTGCCGGTATTCCGGGATTAGTGGGATTTGTTGCCGAATATATTGTCTTCCAAGGCAGTTTTTCTCGCTTCCCCATCGAAACAATTCTCTGCATTATTGCTTCAGGATTAACCGCCGTTTATTTCGTGATTCTTTTGAACCGAACTTGTTTTGGCAAATTAGATAATTCCCTTGCCTATTATCCCAAAGTTATGTGGTCAGAACGATTACCTGCATTAGTTTTAACCGCAATTATTTTTGCCTTTGGGATTCAACCAAACTGGTTAGTGCATTGGATTGAACCCACAACAACCGAGATCGTTTCTTTCCTGTCTCCTGAAGTTCCTAATAACGATTCTGGCGCGATCGCCTTTTCTGAAAACTCTCAAGGGTTACCCGTGAAAAAATAACATCAATCCCCCCTAGCCTTCGTAAGGGGGGAATGAGACCCATCCCTTCTAATGAAATGAGGGAACAACAAATAACAAATAAAAAATAACAAATAACCATGACAACACAAACACAAACCAAACTTCCTCCTTCCAAACACGAATTTGCTGATATTGTCCATCGCCTAGAAGCAGGAGGCGCAATGCTTCCTGATACCCCAGAAAATCTGATGCAAATTATTGGGATTTATAAAGCCTATGCCGTTCCCATGGACTTTTATTGGCGGGATTTACTGTATATTGCAGAACGGGTTTTCTTAAATCCCATTCCTGCTTTTAAATACTTCCTTCCCCAAGAGTATCTGGATTTAGAAAATCATTACGCCGGAGACAATGCCGATTTAAGAATTTGGCGCGGGCGAGGAACTGCCCATCCCGAACTTTTAGAATTCATGCAGAAGGGAGAAACCAAAAACATCCCTCGCCTGTTTCACCACTTATGGCACGATCGCATTAACATGGAATTTGCCGAAGTCTGTATGAAATCCATGTTCTGGCATGGTCGGGATATGGGCTATGGCAAATTTGATGCCTATCTCGATACCGAAGAATATCGCCAAAATGCCGATCGCGCTATTAGAGCCTATTTCAAAAATAATCCTTTGATGTTAGGGTTATACAAAATGTTCCCAGAAATGTTTATCGAAAAAGTGCGGGAAATGTCCTATTACGCCAATCTCGGACTGTTTTGGGAAGTCATGGCTCCCGTATTTTTGGAAATGTCCGATCGCTACGATGAAGGCAATATCACCTCTGTTCCTGAGGCGATGAATTTCTTAGTTAATGGTATTTTTGCTGTGGCTGGTCGTCCCATTTATCATCATGTTCACATTGATGGGGAAACCTACGAAATTATTCCCAAAAGTAAAGGGTTTACTTGGTTGTATGAAGCCGCACTTCCTTATGTCGAAGCGATTTTTTATCGCACTGCCCCCTTCCGAGGAACAAAATCCTATAACGCCCAGGCGAAAGAAGTTCCCGACAATCAGAAAGACTTCCATTACGGCATTCTCTATGCAGATGTGTTTCCAGTGGGAACAGCAGGGATTCCCCCAACACTTTTGATGCAAGATATGTTGCATTTTCTTCCTTCCTATCTGGAAGACTATTACGCCCAACATTGTCGCGGAGATGAGGATAAACTGATTCAGTTGGGAATTACCTTCCAAAGATCGATGTACTGTGTTACTTCTGCGGTAATTCAAGCCCTCCGTGCCGCCTTGCTGTATCCCCTTGATGATCCCAACCCGAAACACCTAAAAGCCAACCGTAAGTTCTTTGAGTCGCAGCTTGATCGATTTAAACGCCCAGAAGCGCGGTTGAGAGATATTCAGCGTCAGGACTATCGTTAGTTGATTTTTTTCTAGTGGTATCGAGTTTCCTCACAAAATCACCAAATAGAGAAACACTTTTTCAGGATAGGGGGCTTCCTGTAGTTTTTAGTAATTCCAAATAAAAAACAGCAGTAGTGGGAGCATCTTGCTCCCTAGTAGCAGTCATTTTGGCTGCACTACGGAAATTAATAGGAACGACTAGGTGCTTCATTACCATTCCACCCTTAGAGTCGTTATAATTCTTAACAGAGTTAATTGATCATTGAAGATGGATTTTTGGGGTTACTCACCTGATGACGTTTTAGATCAGCGCGATCCACAGGCTTTACAATCCTTTTTGCCAGTTTGGCAATTTCTCTATGACTGGTATTTTCGAGTTGAAACCGAAGGCTGGCATCATATTCCTCAGAAAGGACGTTTTCTACTGGTGGGTTCCCATAATGGCGGCTTAGCAGCCCCAGATCTTTCCATGTTTCTCTTTGATTGGGTGCGTCGTTTTGGTACGGGGCGACCCGTTTAT
>CAZTXK010000302.1:0-3034 GCA_964617275.1 uncultured Dactylococcopsis sp.
ATTCACGATTCCGAAACTGCGTCAATAACCAAGCACTCACTTTGCCATGATTCATGATACGGGTGCGTTGAAAGGCTTGTTCTAATAAGGAAATCTCTAACCCCGGCAGAACTTGTGATTGTCTAATGCGGCGACTCCCTTGATTTTCCACAGTAAACGCTAGCACTTCTACATTTCTCACATCAACAATCCAATATTCATCCACCCCTAATTCTTCGTAGATTAAGCGTTTATTGCCTTTATCATCTTCTAGGGAGGTATTGGCGACTTCAATGACTAAGTTAGGGGGCGGATACTGATCTAAATCGACAATTCCTGTTCCCCAAGGGATTGTTTCTGCGGTTTTTCCAATATAAAAGGAGACATCGGGCTGCACTTCTCTGAGTCCGACTCGGCGATAGGTGCAATTATCCTTTCCGCTTAAGTCAATTTCCTTAATAGCGGCAAATAAATTAACTGCATAGATAATAATGTTGTGATCACTAGCATGATCATTTCCAATCGGTGACATTTCAATCCTCAACTGACCTTGGTTGTAGTAAGTTTTCGCTTTTTCATCCACCAAATCATCTAGCAGTTGCAGATACTCCTCCCAGCTTGCAGGAATCCAAGTTTCTGTGGGTAGTTGCGTGGTGGTTAAACCGTTCATCAGGAAACCTCCGAGGCTCATTTATTGTTATTTTAACCGTTAGCCAGATTAATGATGTCATTGATGGAGAATTGACGCTGTTGTTTGAGGTATTCTAGCCGTCTTTGCGCCTGATAAAATTCCTCTATATAGTAATGAATCGTCTCCTTGTCGCTATTAGAATGAAGCCATTGTTGTAAACAGTAATGTTTCTGTTTCTCGCAGGCGGTTTGTTCTAAAGTCGCGATCGCTGCTTGGACGACTAACCCCGGGCGTTGCAAGTCGGTACGAGTGGTTTCTTGTAAATAAATAATACTACTGACTTGTTTCTCTTGTTCAGGATTTTGGGTAATTTCAGTTTCTAATTGCTGTAAGAGACGATTATTCTCTTGATGATCGCGACTAAAATCCTCTGTTTCTTCTAACTGGACAATTTGCTGCCATAACCAGCGATGAGGGGATAAACTGAAAAATAATTCTTTTTCCTCTAGGGTTTGGGTAATTTGGTTTCGATAGCGAGGACAATGGAGATAAACTCGTAATAAAAGGGCTTCGGCTTGTCCTAATAGCTGACTCGCGGTGGGAAACGTTGCAACTTGCTTTTGATTTGGGTTTGTCGATGAGGTTTTGGCTTGAGGTTTCCTTAAGGCGTGACGGAGACTTTCGGTATAAAGAGAGAGTTGTTGCGAGTCTCCCTGACTTAGAATTTCGGCGCAATGACGGAGATAATGGCTGCGTAGGGTGGGGGTTTGAATATGATGTAGCAGTTTCACCATTTCCGTGGTTACCTGTTGCGCCTGATCAGCTTGATTTAAGTCTTTATTTTGGACAAGTTGCTGAATTTGCCAGTCTAACCACAGAGGTGCGGTTTCTAATTGCTGTCGATATTGTTCGGCGGCGTTGTCACTTTGATGTAAAAATTCATCGGCATCTTTTCCCCCGGGAAGGTTTAAAATCCGTAGTTGGACTTGCCCGGCATAAACGAGGGGTTCAATTTCTCCAATGGCGCGTTTAGTGGCGGTAATTCCAGCGTTATCGGCATCAAAGTTGAAGATGATTTGTTTGGATTCGGTGTAGCGTAAGAGTTGACGGATTTGATCTTTACTAAAGGCTGTTCCCAAAGAAGCGACAACGGGTTTAATCCCCACACTATGAAGCGCGATCGCGTCAAAATATCCTTCAACGACAATGACATAATCTTCTTTGCGAATAGCATCTCTGGCTTTATCGAGGGCAAATAGGGTTTTACTTTTATCAAATAAGGGAGTTTCGGGGGAGTTTAAGTATTTCGGTTCCCCGTCTCCTAAAGTGCGACTGCCAAAGCCAATAATGCGCCCTTTGGGATCTTTAATGGGAATCATAGCGCGATCGCGAAATCGATCATAATAGCCATTTCCCGACTTCCGTTGCTGAATCAATCCCGCTTCTTCGACTAACCCCACAGGATAGCGTTTTTGTTCAATTAAATAGCGATATAAAGTATCCCATCCCTGCGGCGCATACCCTAACCCCCAACTTGCAATGGTTTCTTCACTTAATTGTCGTTGGTTTTGGAAATACTCAAGGGCAGTTTTCCCTTGGGATTGATATAAAACGTGCTGATAGAAGTTACCTGCAACTGCTAAAATCTCATAGAGTTGTTCTCTCTGTGATAACTCCCGTTGAATTTCCTCCTGTTGTTCTGGTTCAAGGGTTTTCAGGGGAACTTGATAGCGTTGGGCTAAGTCTAACACCACTTCGCCAAAAGACTGTTTCCCCAACTCCATGAGAAACTTAAAAACATTGCCCCCAGCACCGCAGCCAAAACAATGATAAAACTGTTTACTCGGGCTAACGGTAAAACTGGGGGTTTTTTCTTCATGAAAGGGGCATAACCCTTGATAATCTTTTCCTCGCTTCCTTAAAACGACATAGTCAGAAACAACATCAACAATGTCGGCTTGTTCGCGGATTGCATCAATGGTGTCGGGATGAAAACGAGAAGAGTTCAAGGGGATGCTATTTAGTGATCTAGGAGGATTAAGGAATGAAGCCTAACTTCACTCCTCATCCCATTCATCAACGATAATAATTTCTTGGACGGGATCTTGCATAGAAAAGCCAAACTCTAGAAGTTCATTTTTCCAGTAAGACCATTCCTCGCCATAGAGAAGGGCAATTTTCCAGATGCTGTCAGTTGGCTTTAGCAGTTTGGATTCAACCAGTGACTGCACTTGACGTTGCAACTTCACCATGGGGTGAGCTACTTGCTTAGTCATAAATTCACTTCGCTTTGTATAAATTTTGTAAATGCTACGGTTACATCATGTTTTCACGCTAGTCGGAGTTAGCTCTCGCAGAGAAGTTGAGCGTGAAAAATTAACCTTATCTATTTATAGCGCATTGAGCTAAATTTGGCAAGAGGCA
>CAZTXK010000303.1:0-3015 GCA_964617275.1 uncultured Dactylococcopsis sp.
GGAACCTTAGCCGAAAAATGGGACAACCATAAATCCCAGCTTAAATTAGTTAGCCCCAATAATCGAGGAAAATATCACATTATTGTGGTGGGAACCGGATTAGCAGGTGCCTCGGCAGCGGCTTCTCTGGGAGAAATGGGATATCAAGTGAGTTGCTTTTGTTATCAAGATAGTCCGCGTCGCGCCCACTCCATCGCTGCCCAAGGGGGAATCAATGCTGCCAAAAATTATCAAAATGACGGAGACTCCGTGTATCGTCTCTTTTATGACACCCTTAAAGGAGGAGATTATCGTTCTCGGGAAGCGAATGTGTATCGCCTAGCGCAAGTTAGCGTTAATATCATTGACCAAATGGTGGCTCAAGGCGTTCCTTTTGCCCGAGAATATGGCGGTTTACTGGCAAATCGTTCTTTTGGGGGAACCCAAGTTAGCCGTACCTTCTACGCCCGTGGACAAACGGGACAACAACTGCTTTTAGGAGCATATCAACAACTCAGTCGGCAAATTGCAAACGGGCAAGTTCAAATGTATAGCCGCCACGAAATGCTGGAATTAGTGCTGGTTGAGGGGCAAGCAAAAGGAATTATTACTCGGAATCTAGTAACGGGGGAAATGAATCGTTGGGCGGGAGATTGTGTCATTCTTTGTACGGGGGGATATAGTAATGCTTATTTCCTTTCGACCAATGCTCAAGGCTGTAATGTCACGGCTACCTATCGCGCTTACCGCAAGGGGGCAGGGTTTGCTAATCCTTCTTATACTCAGATTCATCCCACCTGTATTCCCATGCATGGGAAACAGCAGTCAAAACTGACTTTGATGTCGGAGTCGCTGCGTAATGATGGACGGATTTGGGTGCCAAAAGACCCAGAAATGGCGAAAAAACTGCGCGATCGCGCGATTTCTCCCCACGACGTACCAGAAGAGGCAAGAGATTACTATTTAGAGCGTAAATACCCTAGTTTCGGCAATCTTGCCCCCAGAGATATCTCCTCTCGGGCTGCCAAAGAAGTCTGTGATGAAGGAAGAGGAGTCGGAAGCACCGGTTATGGCGTTTTCCTCGACTTTCAAGATGCAATCAAGCGTGTCGGTGAAAAGTCCATTTCTGAGCGATATGGGAACTTATTTGCCATGTATGAGCAAATCACGGGCGATAATCCCAAACAAACCCCGATGATGATTTATCCTGCCGTTCATTACACTATGGGCGGGCTTTGGGTAGATTATAATTTGCAAAGTAATATTCCAGGGCTGTTTGTTGCGGGAGAAGCCAACTTTTCCGATCATGGCGCAAATCGGCTGGGCGCTTCGGCGCTGATGCAGGGATTAGCCGATGGTTATTTTATTTTGCCCTATACCGTGAGCCATTATCTAGCCACTCAAGGAATTTCTAATGCAGGGAAAGTTAAAACTGATGATCCTGCTTTTTCCCAAGCTGAAACTGAGGCAAAAGAGCGCATTAAACGGCTTTTAGGAAACAAACATACTGGGAAAGCAAGCCCCCGTTATTTTCATCAACGTATTGGTGAGATTCTTTGGAATGAATGCGGTTTAGTTCGGAGTCAAGAAGGATTGAAAAAAGCGTTAAGTGAAATTGTGGCGCTACGGGAAGAGTTTTGGCAAACCGTTAAAGTGGCGGGGGGAGAAGCCTTTAACCAAGAGTTGGAAAGAGCAGGGCGGATTGCTGATTTTATTGAGTTTGGGGAGTTAATGTGTCGCGATGCCCTACACCGCGAGGAGTCTTGTGGCAGTCATTTTCGCGTGGAACATCAATATACTGATCAAGATGAGGAAGTAAAAAACGGGTTTTTATCCTCGGGGGAAGCCAAACGCAATGATCAAGACTTTGCCTTTGTTTCCATTTGGGAATTTGCAGGAGATGACACGCCACCCATTCTGCATAAAGAACCGCTAATTTATGAGGAAGTGGATTTTTCAACGCGATCTTATTTATAAGTAATACAGTGTTTAACCCTGCTTCAACAAGGTTGAGGAGACGACGCAACCATTGCTAATAAAGCGGGCAATATTGACTCAGTTGTATGAGATGTCAGGATTATTCACTCTCCGAATGGTCAACGCTATAGTTGGAATCATCGCGTTCTTTTTTCCTAACACTGTGTAATTTAATGGTTAAAATTGGGTTTTTTAGTAAACATCGGCCACTTCTTTTAATCGCTTTAACTATCGTTTTATCATCCTGCAATGTTGGCGATTTTAGAGAGAAACCGCCGTCAATGGATTCTGCTGACGTTGCTGAAATTTTCTCACAAGAGGCAAAGTTCTCTATTGGAGACACAATTTTACAAGTGCCGCTTGTGACTGTGATTAATTTTGAACAAACTAATGCCATGATTTCTTGCGAGCAGGATAGTGAACATTACTGCGCTCTGCCCTATGCATCAATTGTCAACAAAAGTGAAAATTCGCAACTCCCTATTCCTGTATCGGCGCTTCATCTTGATCTGGAAGGCTATAATTTGTTTCGACAGGAAACCGTCGAATCTTATGACAACCTCCAAAATGAATTTTGCCCTAAACTTCCTCAAAAATGGGCTAGAACTTCTTGTCTCGAAGGGGAAAATCCTTTAGGCATTTCCATCCATCGTTTCACCTTAATTCATCCTGACCATATCGCAATTTTAGAAAACCACTATCTAGGCGGAACTCTCGAAAATCAAGCCGATTTAGTACGAAGTTTAGACTCGATTAAAAATTCTCCTCAGCGTGCTTGCGGCAAGGATAAAAACGGAAATCCAGGTTCTTTGTGTGTTGTTGCTTTACGGCTTAATAACAATCTTTTGGCAGTTTGGATTGTAACTCGCAAACTAAGAATGGAAGAGATTAGGCAACATAGTAAAGCGATTCAAGCCTTGGTGAAATACGGTATCAGCGAAAAAGAAGATTATCCTGCTCTAAAGCAGGAATTAAAAGAGTTTATTTAGAGAGGTTCAATAATTGCGCGATCGCGCTGGCGGGAATTTCCGTGTGAAGTTTGTATTAGTTCTTGGTTAG
>CAZTXK010000304.1:0-2995 GCA_964617275.1 uncultured Dactylococcopsis sp.
ACCTTTAACGCCTTAAACGCATCATCATCCTCTTCAAAGGAGAGATCATCCACAAAGATAATAAATTTCTGAGCGCGATCGCGCAATTGTTCTAAAATAAGCGGTAAATCCTTTAACTCCGACTTGGGAACTTCCACCAAGCGTAACCCATCGAATCGATACTGATTTAATAATCCCTTCACCAAAGAGGATTTTCCTGAACCGCGACTGCCATAAAGCAGGACATTCAGTGCCGAATATCCCCTTAAAAGAAACTCCGTATTTTTCTCTAAAGTGTCTTTTTGCCAATCATAGCCCACAATTTCACCGAGAGTAATGGGATCAGGATTGGAAATTCCCACTAACTCCCCATTTTGCCAAGTAAAAGCATAATATTTAGCAAAAATTCCACAGCCATAAGTTTGATAATGCTGCGCCAGTTGCGACAGTGCTGAGTGCCATTTTTCCGTATGATGGAGAAACTGATCTGCTTGAAAACTGCTTTCCCAAACTGTCGGCAAGTATTGTAACTGACAACCTGTTTTGACAAACATACTTAAAGTCTTACCACTCAAATTATAGAGAGACTTTAAGGCATAGAGATCATTTCGGGTAGCTTCTACTAACGCTGGCGGTAATGCTTCTAAAGAAGTAAACTGCACTTGTCGAGAAAACGGATTTTCATCAGATAAAATGCGATTAACTAAATGAGATTGCCAAGTTTGATTGGTGTCTGCAAGTAGCTTAAAGAAATCCCCATAAGCAGTTAGGCAAGCATTACGATTATCATTATGGTGTAAGCGATGTAATAACTCTAACAAGGCTTGTCCAATTTCATCAGCTAAAACCGATTGGTAGAGCAATAAAGACGCTGCATCTTGTAATAAGCCACTCACAGAAGGGCGAGAATCATCAGAAGACATAAATTTTGTTATTTGTTATTCGTTATTTGTTATTCGTTATTCGTTATTTGGAAACTTTACTATCAATTTACTCAATTCTCAGGAAGGGCTAAGTTTCATCCCCTTCAATAAAAACTAAGGAAGTCGAGATAAGTGGAGATAATAACAATGGCAGTAGAATATGATATCGTAATTATCGGCGGTGGTTCAGGTGGTTTAGTGGTTGCCAGTGCAGCTGCCCAGTTAAATGCCAAAGTTGCCCTCGTGGAAAAAGATCGTTTAGGCGGAGACTGTCTTTGGTTTGGTTGTGTTCCCAGTAAATCATTATTACACGCTTCCAGAGTTGCCCATGAAGTCAAAAATAGTTCACGCTTTGGCATTTATACCACTCCCCCTGATATTCAATTTTCGGAAGCAACGGGTCATGTGCAGCAAGTTATTAGTAACATCCAACCTAATGATTCCCCAGAACGGTTTGAAAGTCTAGGGGTAGAAGTTATTTTTGGGGAAGGTCAATTTAAGGATGAGAAAACCTTTAGCGTCAATGGTCGCGACTTAAAAGCCCGTGCTTTTGTGGTTTCCACAGGATCTCGTCCCAAAGTTCCCCCAATTGAAGGAATTGAAGAAGCTGGCTTTTTAACCAATGAGCAAGTTTTCTCCCTTAAAGAACGTCCTGAGTCTTTAGCCGTCATTGGCGCGGGCCCCATTGGTTGTGAATTAGGACAAGCATTCCATCGGTTAGGCTCACAAGTAACCATGGTCTCTAGCCGTGAGCATATTTTACCCAAAGAAGACCCTGAAGCGGCGTTAGTGGTGGAAAAACAACTAGAAGCTGATGGCATTAACCTTCTCAGAGGCGCAAGGGCAACAAAAGTGGAAGTGATTGACGGGAAAAAGCATCTCTGGGTAGGGGATGAAAAAGTTGTCGTTGATGAAATTTTAGTGTCTTCTGGGCGCGTTCCCAATGTCCATTCCCTGAATTTAGAAGCAGCAGGAGTCAAATATAATGAGCAAGGGTTAGAGGTGAATCAAAAACTGCAAACTTCTAACAAGCGGATTTATGGCTGTGGGGATGTCATTGGCGGTTATCAGTTTACTCATGTCGCAGGCTATGAAGCAGGGGTAGTGGTACAAAATGCCCTATTCTTCCCTTCGGCGCAAGCAGACTATCGGGTTGTTCCTTGGGCAACCTTTACTGAACCTGAATTAGCCCGTGTGGGGTTAAGTGAAGAACAAGCCAAAGAACGCTATGGGGATGATGTGGAAGTTCTCAAACAAGAGTTTGCCGATGTCGATCGCGCCCAAGCAGAAGGGGCAACCGAGGGTTTTGCTAAAATTATAACCACCCGAAAAGGACAAATTCTCGGGGCGCATATTGTGGGACCATCTGCCGGGGAAATTATCCATGAGGTCATCATGGCGATGAAGAATAAGTTACCTGTCTCAGCGTTGACGGGAATGATTCATATTTATCCCACGCTTTCTGAGGTGAATAGTAAGGCAGCTCTACAGTTGAAGAAACGCAATTATGCGAAGAATACAAGGTTACAGAATACCTTACGGAAGTTGTTTGGTTTCTTACGTTCACTTAATTAATGATCTGTGAAGAATGTGGGGAGAAAAGTGCAAGGCTTTTCATCTTGATATTCCCTTGCACTTTAAAGATTCTTAATTCACTGCAAGCAACTAAAATAAAAGTAGCTGTTCCTGAGTTAAGCTGATGTTATGGTTGATGCAATTTCCGAACCAATTACAGAAATTTGGCAACCAGTTACTTGGCAAGAGTTTTGTCAACTAACAAGGAGAAAGGACTATGAAAAAGGTCGGTTTTACTTTGATCACGGCTATATGAAATTGGAAATGAGTCCTTTAGGGTTTAATCATAGCCGAGATAATGCGGTAGTGGCGAGGCTGATTAGTTTGTTTGCTACCCTGAACAATATTTCTATATTAGAGTTGACCAACGTTACACTCCGAAAAGCCCAAAAACAACAAGCTCAACCTGACTCATCCTTTTATATCGGCGATCGCGCTACGTTTCCCCCTCGCAGCAATGAACCCATCGACTTAGATCAGTATTCAGCCCCAACTTTGGTAATAGAAATTGCTTCTAC
>CAZTXK010000305.1:0-2990 GCA_964617275.1 uncultured Dactylococcopsis sp.
GTAGAACTGTTTTTCCCATCCCCGTTCCTGCTAGGAGGGTAATTAAATTTCCTGTGGCTGGTAATAAGTTGTAACTATTAATGAAGCACTGCTGTTGTTCTGAATATAAATTAAGCGTTAAATTTTGGATAGGTTGTTGATGGAGGACATCTTTCACCCAATATTCCTTAACGCGATCGCGCAGAGAACTTGCTTCTTCCCTAGTTACAGAATTCATATAATCGCTAAGATATTTTCAGTGAATAAGGGATTATAGTCGTAGTAGGGTGGGCACTGCCCACCCTACAATGCACTCCTTCTTTGTTAAAAAAAGATTCTTAACCTGTTACCTTCTAATTAATTAACTGTTCTTGCAATTGATTTTGCGCTGCTTCTAAGGCTTCTGGTAATTTTGATCCATCTTTGCCGCCAGCTTGGGCAAGATTCGGGCGACCACCGCCGCCACCGCCACAGATTTTAGCAATACCGCCAATAAAGTTACCTGCTTTTAATCCTTTTTCAATTACTTCGGGACTAAAAGCAGCCACTAAACTCACTTTTCCGTCTGCAGGAATTGATCCTAACACGACTGCTGCTTCTCCTAATTTTTGCTGTAAGCGTTCGGCAGCGGTTTGTAGGGCTTTTGCATCCATTTCTTCCACTTGCGCCACTAAAATTTGGAAGTCTCCCACGGTTTCAGCTTGGGTTAGTAGCTGATCGGATTTGGCTAAAGCAAGTTCTTGTTTGACGGCTTCCAGTTGCTTTTGGGTGGTTTTTAGATCTGATTGCAGCGTCTCAATGCGTTGGGGAACTTCCTCAGGTTGGACTTTGAATTGTTTACTGAGATCGCGCACGATTTGATCGCGAACATTGAGATATTCTAGCACTGCCGGACCGGCGACCGCTTCAATGCGACGAACCCCAGAAGAAATCCCTGTTTCGGAGATAATTTTAAACAGTCCAATTTCAGCCGTGTTATTCACATGCGTGCCGCCGCATAACTCCATGGAGACACCCGGAACATCAATCACGCGGACAACATCATCATATTTTTCCCCAAACATCGCGATCGCGCCTTTAGATTTGGCTTCTTCAAAGGGCATTACATCCGATTGGGTATCATGGGCTTCTGCGATCCAAGTATTAATAGTATCTTCTACCTGTTGCAATTCATCAGGGGTGATTTGACGCGGACAGTTAAAGTCAAACCGTAGGCGATCAAAGGCCACTAAAGAACCGGCTTGGGAGACTGAGGGATCAATAATTTGCTTTAGGGCAGCTTGTAATAAGTGTGTGGCAGTATGATGGGCTTGGGCGCGACGACGACAAGCGCGATCGATGGTGGCGGTTACTGTGTCTCCCACTCGTAAAATTCCCCGTTCCATGCGTCCAAAATGAACATAAAGACTGGACTCTTTTTGCACATCTTCGATTCTCACTAACAGATTATCCCCGGAAAGATAACCGCGATCGCCGATTTGTCCGCCAGATTCGGCATAAAACGGGGTTTCATTGAGAATTAACTGTACTTCATCCCCTGCTTCGGCTTCTTCTACGGTTTTCCCTTGCACTAAAATGGCTTCGATTTTCGCGGCGGAGTGAGGATGATCGTACCCGACAAACTCAGTAGGATGAACTTTTTGCGCCAACTCATCTAAACTGCCTTGTACCGTTAAATCAATGGTTTCATGGGCAGCCTGCGATCGCTGCCGTTGTTTTTCCATTTCTTCTTCAAAGCCATCGAGATCCACACTTAAGCCTTTTTCTTCGGCGACTTCTTGAGTTAACTCTAAGGGGAAACCATAGGTATCGTAGAGAACAAACGCATCTTTTCCCGAAATTTGTTCGGTTTCCTTGGCAAGAATTTCCCCTAACATTTTTTCCCCTCTCTCTAGGGTTTCTAAGAAGCGAGACTCTTCCCGTTTTAATTCTTGTTTGATTAGGGTTTCTGCTTCTCGGAGATTGGAATAATGTTCCTCCATTAGCGCGATCGCGCTTTCGGCAACGTCTGGGGTAAACTCCTTATTAATCCCTAATAACTGCCCATGACGTACCACGCGACGAATAAGACGGCGTAGAATATAACCTCGTCCTAAATTAGAGGCAGTAATGCCATCAGCAATCATGTGAACTACAGAACGAACATGATCCCCAATTACCTTAAGGGAGACTTTTTGCTTTTCCTTGGCTTGGTTATAGTCAATATTGGCAATTTCAGCAGCCGTTTTAATAATGGGGAAAATTAAGTCGGTTTCGTAATTATTGGGCACTTGTTGCAGAATTTGCGCCATGCGTTCCAAGCCTAACCCCGTGTCAATATTTTGATTTTGCAGGGGGGTTAAATTGCCTTCAGCATCCCGATTAAACTGCATGAACACAAGATTATAGAACTCAATGAAGCGGGAGTCATCTTCTAGATCAATGTCTTGGTCGCCTAACTCGGGATAAAAATCATAATAAATCTCGGAACAGGGGCCACAGGGGCCAGTGGGGCCTGCTGCCCAAAAATTTTCCTCTTCTCCCATCCGTTGAATCCGATGGGTAGGAACGCCAATTTCATCGCGCCAAATGGCAAAGGCTTCTTCGTCTTCTTTGTAAACACTGGGGTAGAGACGGTTGGGATCTAGTCCAAAGCCTTCTGTAGAGAGTTCCCACGCCCATTTAATTGCCTCTTTCTTAAAGTAGTCACCAAAACTAAAATTCCCTAACATCTCAAAGAAAGTATGGTGACGTTTGGTGCGTCCCACATTTTCAATATCATTGGTGCGAATACATTTCTGAGAGGTAGTCGCGCGATTGTAGGGGGCTTCTTTTTGTCCTAGAAAAATAGGCTTAAAGGGAAGCATTCCCGCAATGGTGAGTAATACGGTGGGGTCTTCTGGTACTAAAGACGCACTAGGTAAGACTTCGTGTCCGCGTTTAGCGTAAAAGTCGAGAAAGGTTTGACGAATTTGATTCCCACTAAGATATTGAGGAGTGTTAGGCATTAGTCTTTAATTTTAGAGAATTAC
>CAZTXK010000306.1:0-2986 GCA_964617275.1 uncultured Dactylococcopsis sp.
AATTTTTATTAAAAGATATTGTCGAGATCGAGGGCTTTGGAGCCGCCTTCTTGCAATTTTACCAGTAATACTTTTAACTGCGACCAAACTAAACGTCCCGTGATAATGGTCAAAGGAAGCGCGATCGCGCCTGAAATTTTCCAAGCATTAATCACAATCTCTAATCCGGCAAATAGAAAGACAAAAATTCCCCCACAAATGCCCAAAAAGGGAATAAAGACGGATAAAGTATCAACATTGGTCTCTGTGTCATCATCTGCGGCTTTATACCATTGTTGAACGGTTTGCTTAAGAACTTTTTGAAAGGCTACCCCACAGGCAATACTAATTAATAGTCCCAATAGGAGTAGTAAATAGGGAGGTTGAGCCAAAAGATTCGGATACATAATTATTTATTAAAGAAGTTTACTGATCGAGATAGCGCGTTATTGCTTTGGCTTGAGAGCTGCTACTTCTTCTAAAGAAATGTCTCGCAAGCTACTTAAGGCAACATCAAATAATTTATCAGGTTTTAGGTCTTCTTTCACTAAATTCCATAACCGTTGAACTTGTTCCGTTTGCAATTCTTCATTTTCCGTTAACGCTAATAATAATTGTCGGCGCAGATAATTCCCTTCCTCTGATAAGAGATATTGTAGCCCTAAACGGGCTGTGGGAAGTAAGTCAAAATTATGATTATTCGTCCGCGCGATCGTGATCATATTTTCTAACCGTTGCCATTGGAATTTCCCATCTTTAAATAAAACTTCAATTAAGCGTCGTCGCATTTCTGGCGATTCCCCTCTCAGTAGTCTTTGCGCCACATAGGGATAGGCAACTTCGACAATTTTGAAATTGGGATCAAGGGTTAAAGCTAATCCTTCTTGGGTAATGAGAGAGCGAATAATTAAGGCAAATTTTGCAGGAACTCGGAAAGGATACTCATACATCAACTCCGAAAACTCATCAGTAATGGTTTTAAAGTTGAAGTTTTTAACACTTTCTCCCATGGCATTTCCTAATACCTGTTCTAAAGCCGGCACAATGGGTTCAATTTCAGTATTAGGAGCAAGAAATCCTAAAAAGATAAAGTTTTCGGCTAACCGTTCATAATCTTTATTTAAAAGATGAACAATTGAAATCGCTAGGGTTTCTTTTGTTTCCTCTTCTAGCTGATCCATCATGCCAAAATCAATATAAGCCATGCGCCCATCTGGCATCGCAAATAAGTTTCCAGGGTGGGGATCAGCATGAAAGAAACCATGTTCTAACAGTTGTCTTAATCCAGCAACAACGCCAACTTCTGTTAATTCATTTTGGTCTAAATTGGCTGCTTTAATTTTCTCAGTATCGGTGAGCTTAAAGCCGTTAATCCATTCTAAGGTTAGAACTCGATAACTACTATAAGCCCAGTAAATTTGAGGGATTTTTACAGTATCATCATTTTTAAAGTTATGGGCAAATTTTTCGGCATTTTTCCCTTCATTAATATAATCAATTTCTTCAAAGAGTTTATTGCCAAACTCATCGACAATTAACGTTAAATCATGTCCTAAATTAAGGGGAAGCCAACGTTTAATTTTGCTAAGGCCCCAACGCATGATGTATAAATCTAAAGTGAGAATTGGCTCTAAATTGGGACGCTGTACTTTGACGGCGACTTCTTCCCCAGAGTGTAAAACCGCCCGATAAACTTGTCCTAAACTTGCCGCTGCCACAGGTTCAGGGGAAATTTCTTGATAAACTTCTTCTACTGGGCGTTCTAGTTCTTTTTCGATAATATTAAACGCGATCGCGCTGTCAAAGGGCGGCAGCTGATCCTGCAACTTGGTTAATTCGTCTAAAAAGTCTTTTCTGACTAAATCAGGGCGAGTGGAAAGGGCTTGTCCTACTTTAATATAAGTCGGTCCCAGTTTGGTTAACAGTTCTCGTAACTCTCTTGCGCGTTTATACTTATTCTTTTCCTCTAGTTCTCGCCACTGATCCAATTTTAAGTTGAGGAAAAATCTCCCCAGAATCCAGACAATTGACACCAGTCGTCTAAAGATTAAAAATGGAAATTTACGGTAATGCTGCGCGATCGCTTGTGCGTCGTAACGGGGTCTGTTTTCCTTTTGCATAAATTTTATTGCGGAATACGTGCCACTCCTCAAAATCATTAAGGAGAGGTCATAGACTAAACTCTATATTAAATCTAGTTCTCAAAATGCAAGATATCTTAATATTTCTATCTTCGCAAACTTAGGGATTGATTGCAACTGATATGAGATTCTAGAGAAAGTTGACGGGGAGAATAAACATCTAACGATGAAAGGTCAGTTTATTGTATTTGAAGGCATTGAAGGGGGGGGTAAAAGCAGTCAAATGGCACAAACCGCCCAGTGGCTATTACAAGGGGGTTTAGGAAAGCCGGTAGAAGTTTTACAAACTCGCGAACCGGGGGGAACAGAATTAGGGCAAAAACTGCGATCGCTGCTTCTAAGCGACCATTCCTTTCATGTCAATTACCGTAGTGAATTACTATTATACGCTGCCGATCGCGCCCAGCACGTCAATCAACTCCTAAAACCCGAATTAGAACAGGGGAAAATTATCCTCTGCGATCGCTATATTCACTCCACCACTGCTTATCAAGGTTATGGACGCGGGTTAGACTTAAACTTAATCCAACAGCTTAATGCCATCGCCTCTGACGGCTTAGAAAGCGATTTAACCATCTGGCTAGACGTTGCCATAGAAACGGGCTTAGAACGGGTCAAAAAACGCGGCAAGCGCGATCGGTTAGAAAAAGCCGATATTGCCTTTCATCAGCGCGTGAGACAAGGCTATGAAGATTTAGCAACTCAATTCCCCCAGCAGATTTTTAGAATTGATGCCAATCAAAGTGAACAAGAGGTACAACGTCAAATCCAGACGCGATTAAAAACAGTCATTGGTCATTAGTTATTAGTCATTGGTCATTAGTCATTAGTCATTAGTCATTAGTCATTGGTCATTAGTCATTAGT
>CAZTXK010000307.1:0-2982 GCA_964617275.1 uncultured Dactylococcopsis sp.
AGTGAAGGGATCAGAAGTGGCAACGCTCAATTGAGCTTTAAGATAGAAAATAAACTGGCACGATTTATGAATCATTTTTAATTTATGCAGATTTATCTCGACCACAGCGCAACCACGCCACCGCATCCTGATGTCATGGCAAAAGTGCAAGCCGTTTTAAGCGAACAATGGGGAAATCCGTCGAGTCTCCATGCTTGGGGAGAACGTTCCGCAATGGAGTTAGAAATGGCGCGTGTGGAAACGGCTCAGTTAATTGGGGCAACTAACCCCGAAAGTATTATTTTTACCTCAGGGGGAACGGAAGCCAATAATTTAGCGTTATTAGGGGTAGCAGAACAATATCATTCTCCTCAACATTTGATCATTTCCAGTGTGGAACATTCAGCGATTGAAAAAACAGCCCAGCGGTTAGAGTCTTGGGGATGGGAAGTCACTCGTCTTGGGGTGAATGAAAAAGGGCGGATTCATCCTTGGGAGTTAGAACAGGCGATTCAATCCAATACAGTTCTCATTTCCATTATTTATGGCCAAAGCGAAGTGGGAACCTTACAACCGATTCCTGAGTTAGCGAAAATTGCTCGCTCTCGGGGCGTTTTATTTCATACCGATGCGGTGCAAGTCGCTGGAAGATTACCCATTGATGTGCAACAGCTAGAGGTGGATTTACTGTCGCTGTCAGGACATAAAATGTATGGCGTGCAGGGGGCTGGTGCTTTATATGTAAGAGACGGATTAGAAATTCAGCCTTGGCTGAGTGGCGGTGGGCAAGAACAGGGATTACGATCTGGGACACAAGCGGTTAGCGCGATCGCGGCTTTAGGGGTAGCCGCCAAACTTGCCCGTTTAGAAATGCCCCAAGAAACCGCCCGTTTAGAAGGGTTACGGGAACAATTATTTGACTTATTAGCGGATTGTCCTTATGTTATTCCTAGCGGCGATCGCGCTCATCGTCTCCCCCATCATGTCAGTTTTGTGGTAGATTCCCCCGAGCAAGATATTACCGGGAAAACGTTAGTAAGACAACTAAATTTAGCTGGAATTGGTGTCAGTGCTGGCTCTGCTTGCAATAGTGGTAAACTAAAACCAAGTCCCGTTTTATCTGCTATGGGTTATTCCGAAAAAATGGCATTATCAGGGTTACGATTAACCTTAGGACGGAGTACCACTTCTGAAGATATAGAATGGACAGCAATGGTGTTCAAGCAAGTGTTACAACGGTTAATAAAAGAATCCAGTTTGGTTTTAGCACAATAAAGGAATTATGGAGTTTCCAACCACATTAGAAAGCGCGATCGCGCAGTCCAAACAATCCACCCTTACTGCCCTCGAAGCAGGATTAACCCGCCTGCAAGTGGAATTAAAAGTCCCTGAAATTGCCCTGCAAGGAGAAGTCATTGCCAAACAATTTGCTGACTTATTTGCCGATGACTATGGCGCAGGCTTAAAAGTTTTATTCCCTGATACGGGGGCAGCCGCTTTAGCGAAAAGAAACTGGCAAGATATCTCTTTTCAAGTCAACGATTTAGGCAGTCGTAATACCCCCATTGAAAAAAAATTATCAGAAGAAGACCAGCTTTTCTTAATTGTTTCTCCCTCGGCGGTAGAAGTACAAAAAGTGGAAAAACTCTGTAACTTAGCAGGCGATCGCCCCGTTATTTTATTAATTCCCCAATTAGAAGACGTGGCAACGGTTGGCATCGGTTATGCTGCGCGACAACTTCGAGAACGCTTTTTAAGTACCATTACCACTTGCTATTATTTACAGCCTTTAGAAGGAGCAGCGATTTTGAGAGATTATCCATCTGGTTGGCAAATTTGGATTGAAAAACAAGAAAATCAATTTGAATTTTTCTGTGAAGAACCTGAAAAGCCAGTTGGGGATGATTTAGATCGCTTACTCCGAAAAGCTGCCGGAGAAGATACCTCCGCAGAAGAGGAAGCTATTTTTGCCAATAAATCCTCACAAAAGCAAGGAATTTTTAGTAATTTACAACGTTTCTTAAAAGCACTCACTCAATAAAATAATAACCATGAATATTAGCCTCGTCTTTGATATCGCCAACATCTTTGTCTTACCTTTTTGGGCGTTAATGATTTTCCTTCCCAATTGGGGCGTAACCAAAAAAGTTATGTCTTCTTTTATCCCTTTTATTATCTTAGTCGGGTTTTATATTTTCTTTTTTGCAAACACCTTAAGCGGGGAATCCGCGCAAGCCTTATCGAACCCAGACTTACCCACGATTGCCAAATTATTCTCCGAAGAAAATGCCGCTGCTACAGGTTGGGCGCATTTCTTAGTAATGGATTTATTTGTCGGACGCTGGGTATATTGGCAAGGACAAGAAAAGGGAATTTTTACGGTTCATTCCATTATTTTATGTTTATTTGCTGGACCCGTGGGACTTCTCTCTCACATCATTACCAGTAACATTACCGAACGATTTTTTAAGACAGGTGAAACCACCGAAGCTACCTCTAGCTAGGTAAAAAGTCTGATGATGAACGACCCTATCCGCCGCTTTAAATCTCAACCTTGGAAACCGCTTTTTGGTGTTGCCTTTGCAACTGTTGTTATCGTCTCTCTTCTTGACGTTTTATTAGTTTTTCTGGTTAATAATGTGGCGACAATACAAGATAGTATTCGCTTTCTTTTATCATCACCATTGAGGATTTTAATTCCTCTAGCGGTTGCTGCAGGCGTTGGGGCGTTGGGCGTTTCTATTTGTGATTACTATCGCTCAAAAATATTCCTCACTGCCGGAAGTTTATGGGCGTTAGTGCTTTGTTTGATGATTGCTTTAGGCGTTAATGCTTTAATTCCTTTTCCCAGTTTCTTGCTTCAACTTTCTTATCCCACTCTCATTGGGGTAATGATTGGGGTTTTTTGGAGAGGTCGCTATTATTGGCGTTAAGAATCCTTTAATTAGTTTGAGTCAAGACTAAGCGCGATCGCGCTTTTCTCCTCTTTACAAAACAGCGATT
>CAZTXK010000308.1:0-2981 GCA_964617275.1 uncultured Dactylococcopsis sp.
AAATAACTTACTTTTTTTCAACGCCTCTGCTTGATCGCGATCGGTTACCTCTTTTAGCGTTAACACATAACGATGTTTCCCAGAAAGATAATACCCCTTTTTGAGGGTAACTAATTCCAATTCCTCAACATTTGGACGTTTTAACCAACGTTTCCCGGGGGTTTCAAATCGTTCTGGGAAGTCAGAATCAGGATAAACTTTTACCTCACCTTTAATCCCATGAGGCGCAACAATTGTCCCAATTTCTATCAAATCTTCCGTCATTTTTGCTTATCTAATATTTACTCACTCGCCAATTAATCATCCACTCGCCATCGAAGCTGAAAATAAACTAACACCAAGGTTACCATTAATAAAATCGTAGCAGCCGCAGCGGCATAGCCAAAATCAAACCGCGCAAAGGCTTCCTCATAAATATAATAAACCAGAATATTTGTCGAATTAAGCGGCCCCCCACCCGTTACCACATAAACCTGTTCAAAACTCCGCAGGGTAAAAATTAGTGTGGTAATCGCGGTAAATAGCAAGGTGGGGCGTAAACCCGGTAACGTCACATATAAAAACTTCGCCAAACCATCTGCCCCATCTAATTCCGCAGCCTCATAGCGCATCTGGGGAATTGCTTGTAATCCCGCTAGAAAAACGACCATATTAAAACCAATTTGTTGCCAAGTGCTGAGAAGAATTAAAACTGGCATCGCCCAGACAGGGCTATTTAACCAATTAATGGGATCAAATCCGAAATTGATCAACAATTCATTTACCGGTCCTTGGTTTTGAAATAACCAACGAAACCCTAAACCAACAGCAACTAACGAGGTAATAGACGGTAGAAAATAAACCGTTCGTAAAAGCCCTCGCAACGCAATTGATTGATTGAGTAAAACCGCAATAATCAGGGGAAGAATTAAACTGGGAATAACGGTAGCAATGGTAAAGTAAACAGTATTTCCAATAACTTGCCAAAAATCAGGATCAACGAGTAAGCGCAGATAGTTTCTTAACCCTACCCATTGTACGCCCTCTTGAGTAAAACTTCCTGTGGTAAAACTTAAATAGAGAAGATAAGCAATGGGATAAAAGACAAAAATCCCTAAAAGAATTAAAGCAGGGGCTAAAAACAACCAAGCCGTTACAGTTTCCTCATCCCACCACTGCAAAGGATTAATTTTTATCGTCTTCATTCTCTTGTTCGTTTTCTTCGGCTTCTTTCTCCAGTTGATGTTGAGCTAATAATTTCGCCATTTTTTCTTTCATGGCTTGATGATCACTGACTCCTTCATAGCTATAGCGATTGTAGTTGTTATTAATAATTTGGGTTTTGATATTATTAATTCTTTCCTCAGTTCCGGGGTGAGTTGATAACCAAACTGGCGGGGAAGGTTGATCCTTTTTGTCTTCTTCTAGGGTTGTCATTAAATTATAAAGTCCATCTGCCGCATAGTCACTACTTGCCATTAAGCGAGTTCCCATTTGATCCGCTTCTCGTTCCATACCACGACTATAATCTAAGACGACTAAATTCGCTGCTGTTCTCCCGAGGGGAACAAATTGACCAACATTGGCTAATAAATTGCCTTCTGTGACTAATTGAAACCCATGAGATAAAACCGCGTGGGCTAACTCGTGAGCAATTAATCCAGCTAATTCCGCTTCCGACTCAGTTTTTAAGATCGCGCCAGCATTAATGAAGATTTTTCCCCCGGGAAGGGCAAAAGCATTTAAGTTTTCATCCATAATAATATGGAATTCGTACTCAAAGTCATCTCTCCCAGCATAAGGAATTAAGGTGTTGCCAATTTCATTAACATAATTATTTAATTCCTCATCTTCCACTAAAGGCAATTTTTCTTGCAACCGATTAGAAAAACTTTCTCCGACACCTGATTCTCCCCGTAATAACAAGGTTGTCGAATCAAGGGCGGAAAGGGGCCCCAATAAACTGCCAGTCAGGGCAAATCCTAATCCCCCTGTAATCACATTAGCAATGACATTCCCCCGTAATTCTGAACGTAAGGCACTTTCAAACTGTTCCAATCGTTGATCGGCAAGGGTTTTAAATTCCTCGGCTTTGCTATGTTCAGGGTTGAGAAGGGCAAATTGACGGGCAGTAAGCGATGCGTTCAACCATTGCTCGGTTTCCTCATAAAGGGGAAGAATTGCTTCCACTAATTCCAATTGTTGGGGATAACTAGGGATGGTTTTTTCTAAATGGCTAATCGCTTTCTCGGTTTCGTCAAAATACACTAAGGCTTCCGCGTAGCGAATATGACCGGGAATAAAGTCGGGATATTCTGTGACAAGATGTTGTAATGGGGCAAGACTTTTGGTTTTTAGCTTGGGATCAAACTCTGCTTTTCCCTGTCGCCAATAGACGTTTCCGCCGGGGGGAAGTTTTTCTTCATCGTAGTAGGGGTTTCTAGAGGAAGAGAGGGTTTCATTTTCAAAGGAGACTTTTGCTTGTTGATAAAGGGCTTCTGCTTCCTTCTTGTCTCCCGCCTGATAATGTCGATCTGCTTTGATTAGAGTTGCCAAATACTCAAACTCTTCGTCAGTAAGATCAGGGAGAAGCTCACTAATTTTTTCTTCTAAAGTTGGTTCAGCCTTTTCTCCTTCTTCAGTAACTTGTTCTTCCTTTTTCTGAGACGTTTTCTCTTCTGAAGAGTCACTCCAAGCCGCAGTGGGGGTAAGGATTAAAGCCAGACTTAGGAGTAGAGCCTTCCAAGACAGTTTCATGGCGCAGTTAGGATAGAGTAGTGGTACAATTCTATGTTATTTCAATTAATTCTGCTTTCTTAAGGTGAGGCATTTTCTGATAGTATTGCTCAAATTCGTAACGGGAAAGTCGATCGCCGTTTTCTAAAATGGGAGTGGAAGCATTCATAGGGATGTTCTTGCAAAGTGCTATTTTCATTTTAGTGTCGATCGCGCTTCCAAAAAAAAGACCAGCCGAGGGGGCTGGTTTGTCTAGCTTGCTGCGT
>CAZTXK010000309.1:0-2970 GCA_964617275.1 uncultured Dactylococcopsis sp.
AAATGAATAGATATTTAATTGTAATTGAAAAAACACCAACGGGATATTCTGCGTATTCTCCAGATTTGTTAGGTTGTGTTTCCACTGGTCAAACCATTGAGGAAGTGAAAGAGAATATGAAAGAAGCGATACAGTTTCATCTCGAAGGAATGAAAGAAGAGGGCTATGAAATTCCCCGACCAACAACCACTTCTTCATTTTTAGAAGTTGCTATCTAATAAAGATTTTAATGAATTCCTCCCTAGCGCGATCGCTGCTTAAATCAATTCTATTAGACTTAAAAATGCGATTATTAGCAATGATATCGAAGCTGAAGAAGCTGAATTGAATTCGCTTGCACATCTTTCGATTATTATTGAACCAATAAAGACAGTCGCGCCCTCGCTTGTTGCCGAAAGCTAAGCAACATTATTTTCATCCAAGCTATCTGATTCAATTCTATAGCATCTGAGAGCGCGATCGCGCCTTTCTTCCCAAGGTTTTTGATCTACTTGATCAACGCTTTCGTCGTCACTTTTCTAATCAAACGAGCGGATACTAAGCTGATTCATCCCTCGCAATAGTAACAAACGCCTGTTAAAATGAATTTTGTTCTGAGTGTTTAGAAACTGATGACTGCCCTAAATTCTGCCCCTTTCTCCGCCGACGAAATTGCTGCCGAAAGCATTAAACCTGAAGAATACGAAGAAATCGTCAAGCGGTTAAGTCGTCACCCCAATAAAGCAGAATTAGGGATGTTTGGGGTGATGTGGTCAGAACATTGTTGTTATAAGAACTCTCGTCCCCTGCTAAAGCAGTTTCCCACCAGCAGCGATCGCGTTTTAGTCGGCCCCGGGGAAAACGCAGGAGTCATTGATTTAGGCGACGGACTCCATCTTGCCTTTAAAATTGAATCCCACAATCATCCCTCAGCCATTGAACCGTTCCAAGGGGCAGCTACAGGTGTGGGAGGCATTCTTAGAGATATTTTTACCATGGGAGCGCGTCCCATTGCCATTCTTAACTCCCTTCGTTTCGGCAAGCTGGATAATCCTCGTACCCGTCGCATCTTTTCCGGGGTAGTGGAAGGCATTTCTCACTACGGAAACAGTGTTGGCGTTCCCACTGTTGGCGGCGAAATCTACTTTGATGCGGCTTACTCGGGAAACCCCCTTGTAAATGCCATGGCAATTGGGCTAATGGAAACCCCTGAAATTGTCAAAGCCGGGGCATCTGGCATTGGTAATCCTGTTCTCTATGTGGGGTCAACCACTGGGCGTGATGGTATGGGAGGCGCGAGTTTTGCCAGTGCGGAATTAAACGAAGACTCTGGCGATGATCGCCCTGCGGTGCAAGTGGGAGATCCCTTTCTCGAAAAATGTTTAATTGAAGCCTGTTTAGAAGCCTTTAAAACCGGGGCAGTTGTCGCCGCCCAGGATATGGGGGCAGCCGGGCTAACCTGTTCTACCGCAGAAATGGCGGAAAAAGGCGGTGTCGGGATTGAATTAAACCTAGATACGATTCCCCGTCGGGAAACGGGCATGACGGCTTATGAATATCTCCTGTCTGAGTCTCAAGAAAGAATGTTATTCGTGGCGGAAAAAGGACGGGAACAGGAACTCATTGACATTTTTAATAAATGGGAACTCCATGCGGTTGTCGCTGGAGAAGTGATTACAGAACCCATTGTTCGCATTTTACAGGAGGGAAAAACAGCAGCCGAAATTCCTGCGGTGGCGTTAGCCGAAAATACACCGCTTTATGAACGGGAGATTCTCCCCGAACCCCCAGACTATGCAAAAACAGCTTGGGAATGGACAAGTGATTCTCTTCCCCCTTGTGATAAAACAGGAATCAATAATCAAAGCTGGAATGAGATTTTATTACAACTCTTAGCGACTCCCTCTCTCGCTTCTAAGGCTTGGGCATATCGACAATATGATCATCAAGTACAAAATAATACCGTTTTACTCCCAGGGGGTGCAGATGCAGCGGTAATTCGAGTGCGTTCTCAAACCGAGTCTGTAACGACTTATAAAGGGGTAGCCGCGACCACAGACTGTAATGGGCGCTATGTGTATCTTGATCCCTATGGTGGGGCAAAATTAGCTGTTGCTGAAGCAGCGAGAAACCTAAGCTGTGTGGGTGCTGAACCTGTGGCGATTACCGATAATCTCAATTTTGGCAGCCCGGAAAAACCCATTGGTTATTGGCAACTCGCAAAAGCCTGTGAAGGAATTGCTGAAGCCTGTACTGCTTTTAATACGCCTGTTACAGGGGGCAATGTCTCTCTCTATAATGAAACGTTCGATAATCAAGGCAAGCCACAACCGATTTATCCTACCCCTGTTATTGGGATGGTTGGTGTGGTGGAAGATGTGCGTCAAGTACGGGGACAAGGTTGGCAACAAGCAGGCGATCTGGTTTATTTGCTGGGAAATAATACCGTAACTTTAGGGGGATCGGAGTATTTAGCGACAATTCAAAATACCGTTGCCGGGAAGCCTCCTCATCTCGATATGGGCTTAGAAAAACAAGTGCAGTTAGCTTGTCGAGAGGGAATTCAACAGGGATATATTAATTCTGCCCATGACTGTGCGGAGGGGGGAATTGCTGTGGCGTTAGCAGAATGTTGTTTAGGGGGAAATTTGGGGGTAGAAGTGAAGGTTTCTCCTGAGAATAATCAGCGTTGGGATGAGTGTTTATTTGGCGAGGGAGCAAGTCGAATTTTAGTTTCGGTTTCTCCTGAAAAGCAAGCAGAATGGGAAGCCTTTTTAGCCGAAAAATTGGGCAATCATTGGCAACAGTTGGGAGTGGTAAAAGGAGATAGCTTAAACATTAATGCTACGATTGCGGTCAGTTTAGATACGATGAGAGAAACAACAGAAAGTGCCATTCCTAAGCAGTTATAGATAAAGAAACTCCAAAAACTTTGAACATCAGCGATTAGGCTCTGCCTATGCTTCGCAAACGCGCTTTGGAGGGGTTATA
>CAZTXK010000310.1:0-2940 GCA_964617275.1 uncultured Dactylococcopsis sp.
TTAGCTTCTTTTACTTTCTCGTAAGCGTCGGGTTTGATCAAGTAATTCATCCACATCTTCTTGGGAAAGACGTTGCACATAATTAATTTTCACTTCTTCTAAGAGATCAATTAACAGCCATTGCATGGCTTCTAAGGTTTGTTTATTTTGCATTTCATCAGTTAAAACCTTCGTTAGACTATCGGTTAATTGTTTCATTAATTTGTCTCCTTCGGTATCTTCTTCTAGGGCGACTAAAATACTGTCATAAATTGCTTGATAAATTAAACTTACCATTTGTTGTGTCATTTCCCCCTCAAAGCGATAGAAACCGGGCATTTGACGCAACCCTTGAAATGCAGGGGAGGTATCTAAAACTTTCTCAAAGTTATGACGGATAATTGCTTCCACATCAGGGCGAACTTGCGGTAACACTTGATAAACAGTAAGATTAATAAATAACTTACTTAATTCGGCAATTTCATCAGTATCATTAACATCAATATAATCACTGGTATTAACTTGAGATAAAACATTTTCAAGTTCGCCGTCGCGAATTGATTTTTGGATTTGATTAATAGCGCGAACAAAAACGACTTCGGTAATATCTTCCGCAATACTGGCGACAAATCCTTGAGAAATTTGCCGTTTAACGGATTCTAATTCAATTAAATTTGATTGATCGACTCGGGTAGTGACAGAAATGATTCTTAGCCAGCGAAAAATGGGAATAAATAAAAACGCATCATACCAGCGCCACAGCATACCATCAATCCAGCGTAAGCCCAGGTGGCGACGATGAATTAAATACGTTCTGACAGAAAATTCAAACGCAAATAAAATGACAAAAGGTAAGTCTAAATACCAAAATAAATCAATAAATTCTCCTGTCTCTGGATCAATATTGCGAGAATAGTTGGTTTCAATTAAAGGGGCAATTTTTTGGTCAAAAAAGCGAATTTGTTGCTCGTAGTCACGACTGGTTAAATAATCAGCACTCCAAAATTCTTGAAAGGCTTGTTCGGAAGAACGTTCTCTGACATGATCGCGCATTCGCCTTTTTATGGTTTCTAACGTAGCACTTTTATTGGCAACTTCAAACGGATTTTGCTGAATCATCTCACTGCTTTGTTGTCGTAAATCAGCTAAGATCCGCTGGGTTTGACTGGATTCTAACCCTGTGCGATTGACTTGTTGTTGTAAAATTCTTACGGTGCGTAAATAGCGTTGGGTATCAGGATGAGGTTCAATGCCTTTGACATAATCATATCCTTCAGCTAGCAGCGGTGCATCATCTAAAAAAGAGCGAGGAATTTGCCGATAACCCTCCAGTAAAAAAGGGGTATATTCTTGAATAAATTCCGATTTAGGAATATAATTTAAGCCTTGAACGAATAAGCGAAATTCTTTTAAGTAAAAGTTCCGAAAGGGAACATAGGTAATATCAATAAAGACTAATCCGAGATTAAATAGGGCAATAAATGCCATTAATTGTTCAAAGCGAAGGATCCATTTATTCTTTTTTTTCTTACTTTTACTAGCGGTTGCTTCTAAGTCTCTCATAGCTTGGGGTTAATTATGTTTCATAGCACTGTTTTCCACTGCTTTTGCAACAGCTGGGACAACTCGTTGATCAAAAACAGAGGGAATGATATAGTTAGGGGTTAGTTCATTGGAAGAAATGAGGGACGCGATCGCGCTTGCAGCTTCTAAACACATTTGAGAAGTAATACTAGAAGCCCGACAGTTTAAGGCTCCCCGAAATATTCCCGGAAAGGCTAAAACATTATTAATTTGATTGGGATAATCACTACGCCCAGTTGCCATAACAGCGACTTGATCTGAGATTAATTCAGGTTGAATTTCTGGAATGGGATTCGACATTGCCATGATAATGGGTGCGGTTGCCATTGAGCTTACCATGTCTGGCGTAACAATATTTGGCACACTGACACCGATAAAAATGTCTGCCTCTTGCATGGCTTCAGCAAGGCTTCCCGTTTCTTGGGTGGCAAATTCTGCTTTTTCTGGGCTTAAATGAGGGCGATTTTCGCTGACAATCCCTTTAGAATCGCATAAAATTATTTGCTCTGGATTTGCCCCTGCTTGCTTTAATAACCGCCCGATCGCGATTCCCGCAGCCCCTGCCCCATTAATCACAATTCTCAAGTCTTCTAGGGCTTTTTTAACCAGTTTCAGGGCATTCAATAACGCAGCCATCACCACAATTGCTGTGCCATGTTGATCATCATGGAAAACGGGAATTTCTAATTCTTGATTTAAGCGACGTTCAATTTCAAAACAACGCGGTGCGCTAATATCTTCGAGATTAATCCCCCCAAAAACAGTTGCCATGTGTTTAACCGTCTGAATAATTGCTTCGGTGTCTTGGGTATCTAAACAAATGGGAAAGCTATCGAGATCAGCAAATTCTTTGAACAAAATCGCTTTTCCCTCCATGACGGGTAATGCCCCAGCTGCCCCCAAATTTCCTAAGCCTAAAACCGCACTGCCATCTGTCACCACTGCAACTGTATTACTTTTAATGGTGAGAGAGAAGACTTTTTCGGGATCTTGCGCGATCGCGCGACAGACTCTCCCCACGCCTGGAGTATAAGCCATTGCTAAATCAGACTGTGACTTGACAGGGATGCGACTTTGAATATGGAGTTTTCCTCCCTGATGCAACTCAAAAGTGCGATCTAAGGATTCCAGAATCTCCACATCTGATAGTTGACTTAAGGCTTCTAAAATTTCCTCTCCTTGCTGAGTGCTATAAGCATCAACAATCAATTGCCGTTGCACTTGCTTCGGAGTTTGGCTTTCGAGACTAATCTCCCCGATATTGCCCCCACACTGCGCGATCGCGCTGGTAATTTTGGCTAACATCCCGATTTGATTGGGATAAGACAACCGAATGGCAAGACTGTAACTGGCATTAGGCGTTAATTTCACCATATT
>CAZTXK010000311.1:0-2936 GCA_964617275.1 uncultured Dactylococcopsis sp.
TTCGGTAAAATATAATAGCTCACAATTGATGGAAACTATGGTTGATATTCAAGCCTTACGAGGAACAAGAGACATTTTACCCGAGGAGGTTAATTACTGGCAGCAAGTAGAAACCGTTGCCAAAAATATATTTACCCGTGCAGCTTATACTGAAATTCGTCCGCCAGTTTTTGAACAAACCGCCCTCTTTGAACGGGGAATTGGGGAAGCTACCGATGTGGTAAGTAAAGAAATGTACACTTTTCGCGATCGCGGCGATCGCAGTTGTACCCTAAGACCAGAAGGAACAGCAGGAGTGGTTCGGTCTTTTATTGAAAATGGACTCCACAGCCAAGGAGTTCAACGTCTCTGGTATGCTGGCCCCATGTTTCGGTATGAACGCCCCCAAGCAGGAAGACAACGGCAATTTCACCAAATTGGGCTAGAATTGATTGGCTCTCCGTCTCCCCTCGCCGATGTAGAAACGATCGCGCTAGCAACGGATATTCTCAATACTTTAGGCTTAAAACAACTCACCCTGCAATTAAACTCAGTGGGAGATGCCACAGACAGGCAGCGATATCGAGAAGCCCTCATTGCCTACTTAAAGCCTTATCAAGACAAACTGGATCCCGACTCCCAAGATCGTCTCACTCGTAATCCCCTACGCATTCTCGACAGTAAAGATGAACAAACCCAAGCCATTTTACAAGAAGCCCCACGGTTAATTGATTATCTCGGAGAGGCTTCTCAACAGCATTTTGAGCAAGTGAAAGCCCAACTAACCGCGCTTGGAATCGATTATACAATTAACCCCAATTTAGTGCGAGGTTTAGACTATTACACCCATACTGCCTTTGAAATTCAATCGGAAGATTTAGGCGCACAAGCAACCGTGTGTGGCGGTGGGCGTTATGATGGCTTAATTTCTCAACTCGGGGGGAAAGAGACTCCCGCCATGGGTTGGGCGATTGGGATGGAACGGTTAATTCTCCTCTTAAAGAAACTTAAAGAAGTGCCAAAACCGCGCTTAGACTTTTATGTGGTGTCTCGCGGCGATCGCGCTCCCGGTCAGGCTCTAATTTTAGCGCAGCAATTGCGTCATCAAGGATTTAGGGTAGAATTAGACCTAAGTAATAGCAACTTCCAAAAACAATTTAAGCGGGCGGATCGTCATGGCGCGATCGCTTGTTTAACCTTAGGCGATGAGGAAGTCGATCACGGAACCGTTAACTTAAAATGGATGGCAAGCCAAGAGCAATCCGTTATTGAACAAAGTCAATTACTGGCTGATTGCGAAAAACTCCATCAGCAACTTGTTGAGGCTTCTTCGAGAGAATAACCCAAAGGAATTATGGCAAACTGGGAATTTTTTCTGCAAAGCATTGGCGAAGAGAATTGGTTGAGACTAACCTCCACTCAGCCAGATATTCCCAGTGGACATTATCGCATTGCTGCCCGTGCGCATCACCACGCCCAGGAATTAATTGAGGTTGAGGTAAAAACTCGTCAAAAACAAGAAACTCTCACTCGCAAGCAAAAACAGCAACATTCTTGTCGCTTTGATCAAAATGGATTTGGCATTTTAGTGGATAACATTCAATTAACGCCTGGGTTTTGGGAAATTCAATGTCGGCGAGAATTAATGAATGCTTTCACGCAACCAGACTGGGAAATTAAACTGTCTCCAAGAGTGACTTTACAGTTAGAAAAAGCGAAAGGAGAATTAGCCACCACTTCTAAAGAAGAAACTATGGAGAAACTGCGATCGCGCTTAATTGAAGATGCCGATCAAATGTTAGAGGAAGTCGTGAGTGACGTATTGTCAAATTTTCCGCCCCATCTCACCCCTCAAGATAACTCAAAACCAGAGAACTATTCTTTGCATCTCGATCAAGAAATCTTTACCACTTCTCTCAACAAACCCATTATTATTTCTGGGGAAATCGGTAGCCATCATTTCTCCCCTCCTGCGGAATTACGCCTTGATATTATGCTGCGCGATCCCAGAACTGGCGAAATTATTACCCAGTTATCCCCTCGTCTTTTAACCTCATCTTTTCCCCTGCCCTTTTGTTATTCTCTCACGATTCCCTACCCTTGCAATACCTATCTTTTACAAGGGGAAATTACCCTCAAAGACGCAACTGAAACAACCGCTTCTCACATTTTGGCGCATCAAACCTTTACCGTAACTGCCAATTGGGAACAACTAGAATCCCTTGTCGCCACCGCCATAACTTCCCCTAATACTTTCCATTCCCCCCTGTCGTTATCCCCCTTATCCTATCAAGAATCTTCATCTCAAAAATGGCGAGGAATTTTTCCCCCTAGCTTAGTTTCTAAACCTAAAAAGAAAAAGAAACAATCCCCTCAGTTACCGAACCTTCCCAATACCATTGTCAGGGAGAAAAAGCGCAACCCCAAGAAAGAATATGTCTGGGCAAAGCCAGATGATAAGGTAGCAGAAGAACCCAAAACTTTAGAATGGGAATTAATTCCCGAGTTAGTCATAACTTCAGAAGACACTAAAACGTAACCAACGAATTAAAATGATGAATAATGATTGGACGAAAGAACTTTTTGAATTTTGTGAAGCCGTTGGAGAAGAAATCGAAGGCTTTTTCTCGGAAGTCGAACAATTTGCCAATGAATTTCCTGAGTCTTTTGATGAGGCTTTACAAGATATGGAAAATACAATTAATGAAGAAATTGAGATTTTCTTAAACGAGGTTTATGAACCCTTATTTTGGGAAGAAGATGAAATCGAAGAGTTCGGAAATACTTCCAATTTTGGCTTTACCTCGAAAGTAACGCCTGATGAAAATACACTTCCCGCTTGTCAAGGTTGTCGTCATTATCACGGTTATGTTTATGGGGGAAATCTCTTTGTTTGTGGGATGCACCCCTATGGCTGGGATGATGAAAATTGCCCCGACTGGGAAGCAGAACAGTGA
>CAZTXK010000312.1:0-2934 GCA_964617275.1 uncultured Dactylococcopsis sp.
AGTGTCTCGGAAATGGCGAAGGGAGCCAAGACTCAACCGAGTCTAATCACTTCCAATGGGGAGATGCAGCAGTTGTCCAAACCTTTGTCGATCGCGCCGCCGAACTCACCCAAGGGCAATACTTTTGGCGCGGAAAAATCGTCAATCGCACCACAAGGACTCACCTTCAACGAAGTTGCTAACGAACTAATTCCCTTGCTGAAAAAACACTTTTTTTAACCCTTCTTGTGCAATCTTCTCTTCCTGAGAAGACCATTGCTTGTCAGTGGCTTGCATTATTTATCTAGACAATCAACAGGTATTTGGTTTATATTGATAATGATTATTATTATTGATATGTTATGGAAAAACCTCAATTAACTGCTCTGTTGACTTTACTCGCAGGGGTTACCTTGTGGATAGGCTGTACTCCTTCTTCCGAAAATCCTGCAGATTCCCCTTCTTCGACAACACAAGCAGAACCAATCGAACTTACTGTTAGTATTCTCCCACAAAAATATTTTGTGGAACGTATTGGCGGCGAGACCGTTGATGTTAACGTCATGGTTGAATCGGGTGCTTCTCCTGCTACCTACGAACCGAAACCGCAGCAAATGAAAGCCCTGAGTGATGCGGAGGCTTATATGGCGATTGGGGTTCCTTTTGAACAAGCCTGGATGTCTCGAATCAAAACTGCTAACAAAGACATGAAAATTGTTGATTTAACCGCAGGAATTGAACGTCAACCGATGGTAGCGCATCACCATAACGAATCTGATCATGATCATGGGCATGAGAACACAGAAGAAACAGCAAACCTTGATCCTCACATTTGGCTATCACCGGAATTAGTCAAAAAGCAAGCAGAAACTATCTATACTGCTTTAGTCGAACTCAATCCAGAACAGGAAGCCTATTATCAAGAAAATCGCGATCAATTGATTTCTGACATTAATCAATTAGATCAAAGGATTGAACAGACACTTGCTGATTTAGACAATAGAACTTTTATGGTGTTTCATCCTTCTTGGGGTTATTTTGCTAAAGAGTATAATTTAGAGATGATTCCTGTGGAAGTCGGGGGAACTGAACCCAGTGCTTCGGAAATGTCGGAGTTTATTAAACAAGCGAAAGCAGAACAAATTTCTGTGATTTTTGTGCAACCCCAATTTGGTGTTAGTAGTGTCAAACCGATCGCGCAATCTGTGGATGCGGAAGTATTAGAAATTGATCCTTTAGCAGAAAACTGGTTGGAGAATATGCAATCAGTCGCTACCACATTTAAAGACGCTTTAAGCAGCAAGCCTGATCAAGAATAATCGTTAAGGTAACAATGAGTGAAAACTATACAAACGGAAGTTATCCTGTGGGAAATTTTTCCTCAGAAATTATTAGTATTAAAAATTTATGGGTTCGTTATGAACAAGAATTAGTGTTGCAAAATATTAATTTATCCGTTTATAAAGGGGACTATATTGGCATTATTGGCCCCAATGGCGGCGGTAAAACGACGTTATTTAAAGTGATTTTGGGGTTAATTTCACCCCAACAGGGAGAGATTAAACTTTTAGGGCAGCCGGTGACAAAAGGCAGACGCTATATTGGGTATGTCCCGCAAATTATGCAGTTTGATGCCGCCTTTCCCATTACCGTAGCTGATGTGGTGCGGATGGGACGTTTAGGGAAAGGAAAACTCCTACAACGTTATGGTAAACGAGATGAAGAAGTGGTACAACGGGTATTAGAGCAGGTGGGGTTGGAAAAGTCGCGCGATCGCGCTTTATCTGAACTTTCTGGCGGGCAACGGCAGCGCGTCTATATTGCCCGAGCTTTAGCCACCGAACCAGAAATTTTGTTGTTAGATGAACCCACTGCAAATTTAGATGAAAATGTCTCGGCAACCCTTTATGAATTACTGCATAAACTCAATAAATTTGTCACCATTTTAATTATTTCACATGATATTAGTGCCATTTCTTCTTATGTTAAAAGCGTGGGTTGTCTCAATCGAAAACTACACTACCATAGCAACAATCAAGTTACTTCTGAAATGCTCCAACAAACTTATGGCAGTACAGTACAGCAATTAGTTCATGTTCCACAACGGTTTTTAGCCGAACATCAACAGGAAAATAATCATGATTGAAGCCCTACAATATGAGTTTTTTCGCAATGCATTGATTGCTGGTTTTTTAGTTAGTATTGCTGGCGGTATTATTGGGAGTTTAGTGGTTGTTAATCGCATTGTTTTTGTCGCTGGGGGGATTGCTCATGCGGCTTATGGCGGCGTTGGCATGGGCTTTTTTTTCGGCTTTAATCCCGTTTTAGGAGCATTGGGATTTAGTATTTTTTCTGCTCTTTTAATGGGGGCAGTACAACGGAATAAAAACTTGCGTCGGGATACCGCAATTGGGATGCTATGGGCGATTGGAATGGCAATTGGGGTGATTTTAACGGATTTAACCCCCGGTTATAAAGCAGAATTAGAAAGTTATTTGTTTGGAAGTATCTTAGCAGTTCCCACGACAAATCTTTGGATTATGTTGGCGATTGATCTCGTTATTCTTGTCTTAATTTATTTATTTTATAAAGAATTTCTAGCCATTTCTTTTGATGAAACATTTGCTATAGTTAGAAATATACCCGTTAATCAAATCTATTTATTATTAATGGGAATTATTGCTCTAGCTGTGGCGATGATGATGCAAGTTGTGGGGTTAATTTTAGTCATTGCCTTATTAGTGATGCCGGCTGCGTTGAGTGCTCAATTTGTGAAAGACTTAAAAGCGATGATGGTGTTAGGAACCGGATTGAGTTTTTTATTTATTACTGTGGGGTTAGGAGTCTCTTATACTTGGAATTTAACCTCTGGAGCAACGATTATTTTAGTCAGCGCGATCGCGTATTTAATAACCTTAGTAATTAAAGGTTGCTGGAGATAAGACAGCGCGATCG
>CAZTXK010000313.1:0-2924 GCA_964617275.1 uncultured Dactylococcopsis sp.
GTAGTTGATGATAATGTTAAGGCGAGATTAGAGAGAATGACAACAACTTTAGAATTTTGATGACCTTTCTTCCCGCGAAAAAGACATCTGTTGATGCTCGAAAGTGGGTAAACGAATTGATTCTACAGCAGGCGTGCAACCAAGCCAATGCCGGGAACGGTGGGCAAATTCTTCGGGATCGCCGCTAACGCAAAAGCGCGTCGGATTAGGATATCCTAAGTGTTTTAAGCCCATCAATTCCAATTCTTGTTCAATAGATTTAACCACATACTGCGCTGGATCAATAAAGCGAACCGTTGACGGCAGTAAATCTTTTAATATTGGGGCTAAATAGGGATAATGGGTACAGCCATAAATGAGGGTATCAATTTGTTTCTCTTGTAAAGAAGCTAAATAGCCTTGGGCAACTTCTCGCACATAGGGATCATTGAGTCGGTTTTGCTCAATCAAGGGCACAAACTCGGGACAGCTTACCTGCCAAACTTTCACATCATGGTTAATTTCTAGAATCGCTTGGCGATAGGCATTACTGGTTGCAGTGGCTGGAGTCGCAATGACCCCAATCCGCTTTCCCATGTCAACCGCCCCCCTTGCCCCAGGTAAAATAACCCCTAGAATGGGAATATTAAATTCAGAGCGAACCGTCTCTAGGGTGAGAGCAGAACAGGTATTGCAAGCCATAATGACCATTTTGACCCCTTGTTCTACCATCCAAGACAGAATTTCGCGCACAAATTCAACTAGCTCATGGTAAGAGCGATTTCCATAAGGAAGGCGAGCGGTATCAGCAAAATAGAGTATGGATTCTTGTGGTAGCTGTCGATAAAGTTCTCGTAAAACAGTTAAACCGCCTAAGCCGCTATCAAACACGCCAATGGGGTGTTGAGCAGTTAGCGGTTCTGGATTGGGCTGTGAATCGTTTTTGGTTAACAAATTAGTCCCTCTTCTTAGATTAATTGCCAGTAGTAAGAGTATGGCTCAATTTTATTTAACATATTGTATAATTCCTTCCGCGATCGCTTCTCCTATTTTTTGGCGGGAGTTATCATCAGCCAAACGCTGGGCATCCTCTCGCCCTGTGACAAAGCCAGTTTCCACTAACACCGCAGGCATCGCCGAATTACGCAAAACGTAAAAATTGGCTTGCCTTACGCCGCGATCGCGCACATTAAGATTTCTCAACATACTGCGGTGAATGGAAGCAGCCAAACCGCGGCCACTAGAGTAATAATAGGTTTCCACCCCATTCACATCTGGACGGCTCATACTAATGGCATTGGCATGAATACTAACAAATAGATCAGCATTAGCGCGATTTGCCATTTCTGCTCGTCCCGAGAGAGTAATAAAGCGATCGCGCTCCCGCAACATTTGCACCCTCACCCCCCTTGCTTCTAAAGCATCCCTGACATAATCAGAAATGGGCAAAACCACATCTTTTTCTTGTAACCCACCAATGCCGATCGCGCCGGGATCTTTTCCGCCATGACCGGGATCAATCACAATTAAGGGCTGATCTTTTTTGTCGCCAGCAGGACTGGGACGGGGAGCTTGTCTTTGTTGTGGCTGTGGCACTTGAATCGATTGCTGCTGGCGGGATTGATTGCCTCCTCGCGCCCCTCGCCAGCCAATGGCAAGGAGATTTCCACTGGGCTGATTAATTTGATCGTCTATGTAAACCCCCGGCGCAGCTTGAATTTGAACCACAACGCGATCGTCATCTTCTTGACGAACCCGAATTTGAGAAATGGGACTATTTCTTTTTAACTCGGGGCCACGAACCGGATCAGCTAACTCGGCATTGGGAATCGTCATTTCATAAATACCACTGACGCGATCCCATTCTCCCGTTGCCGTTAACCTGCCATCAGACCGCACCAGCAACTGATTATCCACTAAATCAATGGCTTCTACCTTAGCCGTCTGAGATTGATTCATCTCATCTTTTACCCACTGCGGAACCGGGGGATTCGATAGTTTTCGCGCCGCCCCCATACCACTTTGGGGTAACATGACTACCGCCCCACTCCCACTGGTATTGGGAAACGCTTGCCAATTGGGAGAATTTTCACTGACATGAAGGACAATTTCCGAGCCATTTTCCCTTGAATTAAACTGAGCATAACTCACGCCATAGTTATTAACAGGAATCGCCCGAGGTAAGTCTGCAGGCAAGGAAGTATTCGGTAAACGAATCGAAACCCTTTCTCTGTCCTCACTACGCTCAACTTCAATCTCCCTTGATGGGGGATTATCTAAGCGCAGGAAGAAACCACTGCTCGTCACACGGAAGTTAGGATGACTCAATTCACTCACCGACTGATTAGCAGAACTAGAAGGAGAGCTAGTGGGTGGAGCCGCTTCTTGTTGTTGCTGACGTTGGGGAGAGGGGAGTTGGACTGACCATTGTTGAGGATTTTCCCCTTGCACTCTAATCTGATTGGGATCAAGGGTATAGCCCTCTTCTAATTCCACAACCAGACGAGTGGTACTTTTATTAAACTGACCCACTCGCACTTCCTTCACCGCGCCCCCAATCATTTGATTTCTTAGCGCATCCCCACGACTGGTACGAGGCAAATCAATCACCACGCGCGTGGGATCAGAAATCAGTTGCGCCCTTGGCTGTACCCCCTCCGCCGTACGAAACGTAAGCCGATTTTGATTCTCATTAAATTGCCAAGACGTGAGTCTTCCTCCGGCTTGTGCTGGACTTACAGCTAACCCAGTTGCTACTAAAGAACCAATTAATAACCAATGCAGTTTCACGAGTTTTTCTCCTCACACACGAGTTTGCCTCTTAACCATCAATTTAGTGGGGTTAATGTCTAGTCGTTGATTTACTTTTCATTATTTGACATAGTAAAACAACTTTGAATAGAAAGTAATCATCCCACCCGAAGATGGGATAACTCATGCACGTA
>CAZTXK010000314.1:0-2917 GCA_964617275.1 uncultured Dactylococcopsis sp.
TATTTGTTATTAGAGACAAAATTGTAACCCCTCAGTTTAGTGACATAGGCTTTGTTTTAAATAACTAGCCCGTTGAGTGATTTCCTCCCAATTTTCGGCTTCAATAAGGGATTTCGGAAATAGTTGCGAGGATAAACCGACCGCCGTTGCCCCTGCATCAATAAAGTCTTTGGCATTCTCAAGGGTTACGCCCCCTGTGGGAATTAGGGGAATATTGCCGAGTGGCCCTTGCAGACTTTTAATATAGTTTACCCCGCCGAGGGCTTGGGCTGGAAATACTTTCACGGCGGTTGCGCCACTTTGCCAAGCGGTGATAATTTCAGTGGGGGATAAAGCCCCCGGAATAATCGGAATGTTCGTAGCTAAAGCGGTGCTAATCAATTGGGAATTAACATGAGGAGAAAAGACAAATTGCGCCCCCTGCGCGATCGCGCTTTCTAATTCTTCCCCATTTAATATCGTTCCTGTTCCAATGATACAATCAGGCAATTCTTCCCGTAATTCAGGAATTAAACATTCAGGTTGATCACTATTCCAAGTAATCTCAATTAAGCGAATTCCACCGCGACTCATGGTATGAGCAAGTTGTTTTCCTAATGATTTGGGGAAAGCTCGAATAACAGCAATAATCTTTTCTTCTTTTAAGGTTTCTGACCAATTTTGAGCCATTAATTTAATCACCCCTTTGTATCAATTCTTAAGACGAAGTAGGAAAATTTACTTTTTAGAGGTTTCTTCTTCCTGATCTGGCTCTTTAACAAACCGTTTGTTCAATTTCTCTAACTGTCGCTTGGCAACTTGATTTTCAGGATCGTATTGAAGGCTTTCTTCGTAAGTTTCAATGGCTTGAGCCGTTAATTTTTTCTGCTGATAAGAATTGGCTAAATTATTTAAAGCAATAACATACTCCGGATAAAGTTTAATTGCTTCTTTATATTGGCGAATGGCAAGATCATATTGTTCCTGAGCAAAATAAGCATAGCCCATCGCATTATAGATTAAAGCTCGATTTTCTTCTTCAACCTCTTTAAATTTGAGAGCTTGTTGTAAAATCCGAGTTGCTTGCACATATAATTTTTTATTTAAGTAGAGACTTCCTAATTCATAATAATCTTTGGCAGTTGCCTCTTCATTTTTTAGTTTTTTCTGTAGTTGAGTAATGCGATTTTCTTTATTACGAGTTTTTAAGATTTGACGAAATAGGAAAAAACTCGCTACTGCCAGAATAATGACCAGCATTAAGAGATAAAAGAAAGGAAGGTTATCTTGCATAGCTAATTGTTAGTTATTGGTGATTCCTTTTTGGTTATACCATTTCTGAGAAGCCAAGTTAAAGTAGTTTTTAACATGATTTACACTTATAGTTATACCATTTCTACCTCCTGTATCCCCCCAACCCCCTTCGTAAGAGGGGCTTAAGGAGTCGGCGTGTACCGCTAATTGTTCAAAATGGTATTAGAGCCAGAATTAACCGATAACAAATAACAAATAACGAATAACAAATAACAAATAACAAATAACAAATAACGAAATTATTTACTATTCTCTAAAATTAATCCCCATTCTGCGGCTTTTTCTTCTAGCCACCCTGATTCTCGCAATTCCAGAATAGTTTGGTTAACGATTTGATGGAGAGATGAGTATTGTAACCCTTTTGGCATTACCACTGCTAACGCTTCACCGCCGATTTGCTGTGAAAGTAAGCGATATTGGGGATATTCTTGTATCCATCCTGCTAGAACGGTATGATCTCCAGCAAAAGCAGTGGCTTCTCCGTCTTCAAGCAGGGATAAGGCTTCTTGGTAAGAATCAACGCCAATTAATTCCGCTTCAGGAAATTTAAATCTGACTTCAGCGATCGTGCTAGATTGATTGAGAATCGCGATTTTGGCTTGGGAGAGATCGCGCTGTTTCAGGCTGTCATCTTTGGTAACAAAGGAAACCCGATCTAAATAGTAATGGCGACTAAAATTAACAAGGCGCGATCGCGCTTTAGTTTGACTTACTTGCGCGATCGTTAAATCTACCTCTCCTTTGATGACGATGTCGAGGCGATCTGTGTTTGGCACTGGCTTGAATTCTACCGCATCAGCATCCCCTAAAATCTCTTGCGCTAACCGTCTAGCGAGATCAATTTCAAACCCCTGTAAATTGCCCTCTGCGCCTTTAAATCCTAATGGACGGAGATTACCTTTAACCGCTACATTCAGATGTCCTCGCGCCTCAATTTCGGACAACTCCGCAGCTTTTATCTCCGTGGGGAGAACAGAGAAAAAACTAAATAGCGCGATTGCGCCACTTAACTTTAAAACTCGGCTTCCCCAAGAAACCGAGTTCACTTTAGCCATGACTGACACTCCCAACTTCATTAGGCTTTTTTGGCGGTTTCCACCACTTTGCTAAATGCTTCGGGATCAAGCATTGCTAAGTTCGCTAACATTTTGCGATTCAGTTGGATATCCGCTTTTCTGAGTTGCCCTGTAAGCTGAGAATAACTCATGCCATTTTCTCTCGCTGCGGCATTAATGCGAGAAATCCAGAGACGACGAAAATCACGCTTACGGCGGCGGCGATCGCGATAAGCATGACGCAACGCTTTCATCACCTGCTGGTTAGCGGTGCGATAGAGCTTAGAATGACCGCCTCTAAACCCTTTGGCTAATTTTAATACCTTCTTATGTCGTTTCTGGGAGACATTTCCCTTTTTAACTCGTGTCATAGTCGCTTTCCTTCAGGATAAAATTTACTTCATATACGGCAACATTTGCTCAACCTTCTCTGCGTCTCTTTCATTGACGAAGGTTAATTTGGATAAGCGTCGCTTACGAGTGGTTTTTTTCGGTTCTAACAAGTGATTTTTAAAGGCTTTGCGACGACGAATCTTTCCTCGTCCAGTGACGCGAAACCGTTTAGCAGC
>CAZTXK010000315.1:0-2910 GCA_964617275.1 uncultured Dactylococcopsis sp.
GCTGACGCTTCGCGTCAATCGCGCAAGCTGCTGAAGGTGTACGATTAACGGGGATACCGCCGGAGGGAGTTTCGGAAGGGGAATTGAAAGGGAAGCGCGATGCCCATTGCTAATAGGACGCTTATTGGTATTGGCTTTTAATTAGCGATTCACAACATCGGATTACTGCAATCTAACTTTTTAGAAATTTAGAAATCGTATTAAAACGTTCCTCATTGTAAGAAAAAGGATAATTAATTGTAGAGATTGTATAAAAGAAATCTTTGGTATATTGAAAAGAAAAGAAATAACTGCATTAAAGCTGTATTGAAAAGCAATACTCATGATTGATACATAAGCAATAAAACCAATCATAAATATACCAATTCCTTTTCCACTCATGTTGTAAAAGTTAATATTCCCTTCAATCACACCTTGAGATAAACCAGTTACAATAAACACTAAAACCCAAATTTCCATTACTTTATTAAATGAAATTTCTGGTAAATTAAACAGATCAGTAAAAACTGAATTGAAAACGAATTGGAATATCAATAAATTGATTAGCATATAACAAAATACAAACATTAAAGTAACTATTACCTCAATTTTGCTATTATTTATTTTTAATTTATGTGTAGAAAACAATAAGTTAAATAAGTTTCTGATTAAATTCATAATTTTAGCTTGAACTAAGTTAGAAACTAAAAAAGCACCGTTTACTTTTTATTGTGCGCCAAGTGGAGGTGTGCTAATTATTAGTATTAGGTAAACTTGATATATTTATGATTAATATAAATCGTATTATTAGATAAATCATGCAACCCTATATTCGTTTAGCTCTTTTATTTTTTGTATTAATTGTTATTTGTGATACCATCTCATTAAGATTTATCGCAACCATTATATTGTCTTACATAATAATCTTGATAGTCTTGGGGTTAAAACGATTAAAAGAAGGAATGAACTTAGAGTCAGCAAAAGCTAATCATACTTCCCCTAAAACTCTCCAACAACTTGCTCGAACAAAAAATAGGGAGGTACGCAAAAGTGTAGCCTCTAACCCCAACACTCCCCTAGAGTTACACCAACAATTTGCTCGGGATTCAGATTATCAGGTACGTCGATGTGTAGCCTCTAACCCCAATACTCCCTTAGAATTACTTCAACAACTTGTTCAGGATGAAGATTTTTTGGTACGCTCTGGAGTAGCCGATAATTCCAATACTCCCTTAAAACTACTCCAACAACTTGCTCGGGATAAACATAGCTTTGTACGCCAGAGTGTAGCCTCTAACCCCAATCCTCCCTTAGAATTACTTCAACAACTTGCTCGGGATAAACATAGCTTTGTACGCCAACAAGCCAATAGGTCTCTTAGACAAAGGGGTTAATACCATTTATCAAAAGTAATACCATTTCTGATATAGCAAGCGTACATCAGTCGTAAAATAGTTATATCAATAAGTTCGGGAAAATTGTCCTAATAGAGGCGTGATCGTGCCAAAAGGGAAATAAAACAGGGAAAGATTGAAGTAAAAGCAGGAGGTAAGAAAGAGAGACTTAAGCTGTGTTTAGGTGGGGAAACCTGAGCAATAGTATTTGGAAGGGGAATGAACTTTGTTATCCGAGGAATGATTAACGTTGCCACATTGGGAAAGAGCAATTAATTTCACATTAAGCACGATTCGGTAAGCCGTTTTTTACATAATCTAGATTAAGAAAGAAAACTGTAATAAATATTCTCTTTATATAATTTATATAAATTAAAAGTAATTGAAATATAATCATCAATATTGTTTCTAGTGTTGTTGTATTGGGAACAAAGGTATATGGTGCATAAAGTGATAAAAGCAAAAGAATGATAAACACTTTATATAAATTTCCCTCTACTAGATTGCGGCTATATTGAAATGAGGTAAAAAAGTAGTATTTCGGAGAGCAATCGCTTCTGGAAAGAACCAATAAGTAGTTGCGATATAAAAACCAGGAATAAAAAACAACAGAAAACCAATTCCTATAGAGAAAAAATAAATAGTCCACATCACTAAAAGGTTAATTATTTGTTTTCTCAATTTTAAAATTGCTCTGGTAATAGCTAATTTAAAATTATTTTCCTCATCAAGAATTGTGTTTTCTGTGATAACTACTATAGATAACCATCCTAAAGTAAAAAATAAGATAGAGAATATAAAGAATATTATCCCAAAAATCGGTTTATCTTCTAAAATCGGTCTATCTTCTGTTATTACTTGTGCAACTTGTAATAATATTACTAAAGGAAGATCAATTCCAATTAATATGAGCCATAGAGTTTGCGAGTTTTGAGTCAAAATATCTATACATATTTTTAAAATCTCGCCAAAAGGGAGAGAAGAGTTTTTAAGTTTTTGTTGATGCATTACTAAACTGATAAATTTGTTTGTTCTGATTAACTGAAAAAGTTTAGCCTTAACCTCTGAATCATTTTACTGGTAATACCATTTCTCTGTAAAGCTACGCTTAATATAACAGGAGATGAGATAATTCTGGAACTCGCTCGAAGCTCGATGAGTAAAAAGGCATATGAGAATTTCAACTCTGATAAATGCACCAAGAAAAAACAGTAAAAATAGTGATTTTTTAATATCTTTTATTTTAGGTTTTATCAGATATTAATGTAAAAATAATGATTGATCTTTTTAAAGCTCAATATAATTCGACGATGAATCCGAATCATGCAAATAAATGGAAGTAATCGCGATCGAAGAATGTCCCAATTGTTTTTGTACCGATTTCAGACTCGCCCCATTATTCAAAGTACATGATTGTTGCGAATTTTGAAGTAATCAGTTAAGTCTTAAATCGGTTTCTCGACTATAATCAACGCGATCGCGCTCTCTTCCAATTTTCTTAACCCCCTATGAATCGGTAAACGGGGACGCTCGCCAA
>CAZTXK010000316.1:0-2904 GCA_964617275.1 uncultured Dactylococcopsis sp.
CTAATGTTATTATCCGCGATGATTTTACGAACAAGACTAAAGCCATTACTGTGTAAGCCTTGACTGGCTAAACCGATCGCGCGATCGCGCAATTTTACCTGCGATCCATCTTTTAATTGACTTCTTTCCACAATTCCGACACAAAAACCAGCTAAATCATATTCTCCCCCCTGATAAAACCCAGGCATTTCTGCCGTTTCTCCCCCCAATAAAGCACAATTACTTTTTTCACAACCCGCACTGATCCCTTCTACCACTGCTTTTAACTGTTCTGGTTCTAGTTTTCCCGTTGCAATATAGTCCAGAAAAAAAAGCGGCTCTGCTCCTGAGGTTAAAATATCATTAACGCACATAGCTACTAGATCAATGCCCACGGTATTATGGTGATCTATTGTGTGAGCGATTTTAAGTTTTGTTCCAACGCCATCGGTTCCCGACACTAAAACAGGTTCTTGATATCCCGTCGGTAGCTGAAAATAGCCGCCAAACCCTCCTAATCCGCCTAAAACTTCAGGACGATGGGTTTTTTGGACAAGAGCGCGAATTTGCTCCACAAACGACCGTCCCGCTTCAATATTGACACCAGCTTGTTGATAATCCATAGAACCTCCTTGAGGTAGGGTTTTCTTAATAAAATGTTACTTTGTTAAAATTCCATTAAAAACAGGTTAAAATTGTGAATCCTGAATTGCTGATCTAATTTTCATTTACCCATATTTGCTGCAATTTTGGGGAATGGATAATAGTCTTCCCGCAAAATTCATTTTTAATTGCTATAAATGGTAGCTGTACTTTATATATGGCACTATAGCTAATTTATACGTCTCGATAGAGGCAAAACTGTCTGCTTAAATCAAAAATGAAGTAAGACTTAACTCGAGGAGTGAACATGATGAAAAAACAAATTCGACAACTAATGACAGTTGCTTGTGTAACCAGTGCCTTAGGTTTAGGAATCTCTACCGTAGGAACTGAAGCCGCAAGCGCCTTATCTGTTAATCGTTCCCATGACGAAACGAAAGAAACCTTAAACGCCAATTCTGAGCAATTATTAGCTAACCGGCGAGGAAGGGCTTCTTGGTATGGTCGGCGTTTCCATGGTCGCCGCACCGCTAGCGGTGAAACCTTTAATGCTTATTCCCATACCGCAGCCCACCGCAGTTTACCCTTTGGTACGCGAGTTAGAGTGACCAACCTTAATAATGGGCGTTCTGTAGTGGTGCGAATTAATGATCGTGGCCCCTATAGTGGTGGTAGAATTATTGACTTATCCCGCGCTGCAGCCGAAGCAATTGGAATGCTTCGTACTGGAACCGCACCTGTTCGAGTGGAAGTGCTCGGACGTTAAATTAAAATTAAAATAGCCTAAGCAGTGAGAGGAGAAGCCTCACTGTTTCCTTTGTTCAGGGAGGAAAAGCCAGTGCGTCTGTTCAAAACCATTGCAGGAGTGCGAACTCAACTAAAAGCGGCATGGCAGAAGGATCAAAGCGTTGGTCTCGTTCCCACGATGGGGGCGTTGCATTCGGCTCATTTAAGTTTAATTGCTCAAGCCCGACAAGACAATGATTTAGTTGTCGTGAGCATTTTTGTGAATCCGTTACAGTTTGAGCCAGGGTCTGATTTAGAACAGTATCCCCGCCAATTGGAAAAAGACGGTCACATTTGTGAGGAAGCAGGGGTCGATATTGTTTTTGCGCCAACAGCGGCAGAATTATATCCACAGGCAACACAGGTACAAGGAACCGATACTCAACAGGAGTTGACTCATGTGGTTCCTCCAGCAACCATGACTACTCAAATGTGTGGCGAAAGTCGTCCCGGACATTTTCAAGGAGTTGCTACGGTTGTCACCAAGTTATTTAATATTATCCAACCCACTCGGGCTTATTTTGGGGAGAAAGATGCCCAACAGCTTGCGATTATTCGGCGCTTAGTCGCGGACTTAAATTTTCCTGTGGAAATCTGTGCTTGTCCCATTGTACGGGAGGATTCGGGATTGGCTTATAGTTCGCGTAATCAGTATTTAACGCCAGAACAGCGAGAACAGGCGCAGGGATTATATCAAGGGTTACAACGAGCGAAACAGGCGTTTGAGCAAAAACAAGTTCGCGATACTACAGAATTACTAAAACTCTTACGTCAAAATGCTCCTTGGTCACCTTCCCAGTTCGATTATACGGCGTTGGTGGATCCCGATACCTTACAACCTCTAGAAAAAGTGGAGAAAAAGGGGTTATTGGCGTTAGCAGTTTATTTGGGAGAAACCAGATTGATTGATAATATGATACTGCGCGATCGCGCTCCTATTATTGCTATTGATGGGCCGGCTGGTGCTGGAAAATCCACAGTAACTCGTTTAGTTGCTCAAAAATTAGGGTTACTCTATTTAGATACTGGCGCAATGTATCGCGGGTTAACTTGGTTAGTTCTCAATTCAGAAACCGCCATTGATGATGAAGCCGGCGTAGCAGAATTGATTTCCCAATGTGACTTAGAATTATTGGTGGGAACTCGTCCCAATGTTCCCGTAGAAGTAAGAGTGAATGGGAAAAATGTGACGGATGCAATTCGTAGCGCGATCGTCACTCATAATGTTTCCGCGATCGCGGCTCAAAAAGCGGTTCGGGAAAAATTAGTCTCCCAACAACGAAAATGGGGAGAGAAAGGGGGATTAGTCGCAGAAGGGCGCGATATTGGAACTAATGTGTTTCCTCATGCCGATCTAAAGATTTTTCTCACAGCCTCGGTAAAAGAACGGGCAAAACGGCGACAAAAAGAACTAACTACTCAGGGGAAAGAAACCATTGATTTAGAGCAATTACAAGGGGAAATTCAACAGCGAGATACCTATGACAGCGATCGCGCGATCGCGCCCCTCAAAAAAGCCCCTGATGCCATTGAACT
>CAZTXK010000317.1:0-2898 GCA_964617275.1 uncultured Dactylococcopsis sp.
TGATTAATGAATCAAATTGAGCAATAGATTGAGTGAGCTTTTCCCAGTCAAAGGCTTCCCACTGTTGGCTGATTTCCTCAGTATATTCTACTAATTTGGGGTCTGGGAACTCTTGACTTAACTCCCTCAGTCTGCTGATAAACCTTTCAATTTGATCCGATTCTAAACTCTGTTGTAACTCTAACCACAGACTTTGTTTAATTTCTTGAAGCTGTTCCGAAAAGATAGCTTGCTGTTGAGGAGAATGAAACGTTGACGAAACCGCTTCTTCTTCCTGAGAAGAGCCAGAATCTTCCTTGAGAATAGGTAAACAAGTTTCTAAAGCCATTACTAACTCTTGCTTGGTCATTGGTTTAAGCAGAATACGATGAAACAAACCATCTTCGTCAATTTCAGAATCACCGTGATAAGAGCTAATAGAAGCAGTCACCGCAATGATCGGTATTTGAGAAATAGAATCAATCTGTTTAATACGTCGGGAGGCTTCTAAACCATTCATCTCTGGCATCCAAATATCCATTAGAATGACATCGGGTAAGAGTTTCTGCGCCAGTTCTACCGCTTTGACTCCATTTTCAGCAAAATAAACCTGATGGTGAGTCTGATCGAAAAAAGCACCGAAGAGCTTACGATTAGAAGCCACATCATCCACAATCAGAACTTTACTAGCAGAAAACTGATTCAGGTGAGACTGACTAGGAGAAACGGTCTGAGTGTTTTCCGCTTCAGAAACAATTTTGACTTGCGGAAAAATCAACGTAAAGGTGCTACCCTGATTCACTTCACTCCTAACATTAATGTCACCTCCCATCATGGTCACCAAACGGTGAGTAATCGCTAAACCCAACCCTGTTCCGCCAAACTGACGACTGGTGCTCATTTGACTTTGAGTAAACGCCTCAAAAATATTGGCTTGCTCCCAAGCGGGAATACCAACGCCAGTATCTTCAACACTCAGTTTAAGATCAACCGTAGGTTCATCGGAAACAACATCAGGAAGCTCTCCTTCAACCCGAATGATTACTCCTCCCTTGTTGATAAATTTAAGGGCATTTCCCACCACATTAAACAAAATCTGGCGTAAGCGCACCTGATCTAAAGAAAGCTGCATCGGAAGATAATCATCAATTTCTGTTTTGAGGCGTAATCCTTTTTTGCTGGCTTTCTCGCTAAAAATATGAGAAACCTCTTCAATTAAACCCCGAACATTCACTGCATCAGGGTAGATTTCTAGTTGTTCCGCTTCTATTTTAGAGAGATCAAGAATGTCATTAATTAGGGATAAGAGAGTGCCACCACTCGCCGTAATCGCTCTGAGATAGTCTCTTCCCTGCGAGTCACTGACAACGGGTTCTAAAAGTTCTGCAAAACCTAACACTGCATTCATGGGAGTGCGAATTTCATGGCTCATATTTGCTAAAAACTCACTTTTAGCCTGGTTCGCTGCTTCTGCTTCTTCCACTGCTTCCTGTTGCTTCACCAGAGAAACATTCAGGGCTGCTAACATTAAAATTTGACGTAAATCTCGCGCTGCTTGTTTTTCAGCAGGAGTCCAGGGCGTTGATTCTCCTATGACAGTTTGTTCCCACAGATGAAAGGAGTTACGAGGACAAAGTTCTAATTCTCCCTGCTCATTTTGTTTCACTGACTCTTGGAAAGCCCCAGCCCAATGAACGGTTTGCAGTTGTTCACTACGGAATAACAAAATATGATAAGACACAGAAACGGGAGAGGAGAAAACAATCGAAACCGCCAGCAGTCCCGCGAGAGAAACTGACCAATTTTTGCTGGGAGGATACCAGTCTTTCAGCTTGTGCGTAACCGTTACTTCTGCAGCAGTAGGCTCTAACTTTTCGGTAACGAGGGCTTGAATTTCTCCACATTTTGGAGTTTTCCCAAAACATTGGCATTCGTCTCCTAATAGCATGATCATGCCATCGGCTTGAAAGGTGCGGAGTAAGGTTTGGTGATGCTGTCGTATATAGGGTAAAAGTTTTTCGTCTGGGGGATTAAGCCCAATTTGTAAGTGTTCAAGAAAATCACGATTTCTTTGTTCATAGCGTTTTTTTTCTGTCTGTTGCTGTTGAATCAGGGCGTTATTTGCCATTTTTCCCAACAGAGAAAGGGTAGAACGGCTTTGGGGAGAAAAATATTTGGGTTCGGTATGATGAGCTGCAATTAAGCCCCATAAGCCATTTTCATCACTGAGGGCGATGGTCATTGAACCCGTGACTCCCATATTTTGCAAGTATTCGATGTGAGGAGGGGAAATACCCCGTAGCCAAGTGGAAGAGAGATCAAGGGGGGTTGTGGGAACTAGGGAAACGGGTTGATAGTTAACGTTGGGAATAAACCGCAGGAAGTTTTCGAGAAAGAGATGACGCGCGGGTGCGGGAATGTCTGTTGCGGGAAAATGTAGCCCCAGATAACTGTTTTTGATGTCGGGATGTTTGCTTTCGCCAATCACGACACCACTCCAGTCGGGTTGAAATTGGTAAACCATTACCCGTGAAAAGTCAGTGAGTTTTTGCACTTCTCGCGTTAAAACTTGGGCGTATTCGTGGCGGCTGCTAACAGCGACTAAGGCGGAAAAGGTGCTTTCTAGGTCTTGCGAGGTAATGTTTAAGTGAGTTTGTTCTTCGGTGGTTGGTTCTAATTCCAGCAGGAAATAATTATTTTGAAGGAAAAGATGGCTGTGGAAGGTTTGTTGATTTGTGGCTGCGGTGAGGGTTAAATGGGTGGGTGTGCTAGGGTCTTTTTTAAGTGCTTCCAGTGTGGAGGATAGGGTATTTTCGAGGAAGAGAGAAGGCGGCGATCGCGCTAAAATTTCTTCTGGTACAAGCCCGATCAATTCTTCGCTATTGGCGCTGACTTGCACGATTTCCCATGTGTTCGCTT
>CAZTXK010000318.1:0-2894 GCA_964617275.1 uncultured Dactylococcopsis sp.
TATTCCCCCTGATCAACCCGACGGAGCTTTAAAACATCCGTCATCTGTTTAATGCGATTAAAGCAACTTTCCATCTGCTGATGATCCTTAACTTCAATCGAGAGAGTAATCAGGGCAGGTTTATCTTTCCCTGTCTTTACACTGGCATTACTAACATTAATATGCTGATCGCTGAGACGGGCAAGGATATCGCGAAACACTCCCACGCGATCAATCACTTCCACCTCTAAATCGACAGTATAAGTGGGACTGCGACCATTTCCATTATTTTTCCCCTCTCCATTGACAATATTCCAATGCACAGGAATCACGCGATCGCTGTCCACTTGCTCCACATTAGAACAATCTTGGCGATGAATCGTAATGCCTTTGGTACGAGTGACAATTCCAACAATGGCTTCACCCGGAATGGGGGAACAACAACCCGCGCGGTGATACATTAACCCTTCAACTCCTGCAATAGGAGATTGACCTTGTTTCGGTTGAGGAGAAGGGCGGGAAGTGGTTTTGGGCAGGTTTTGTATCGTTTCTTCTTCGAGATCCGCTTTTTGCTCGGCTTTTTCTAATTCTTCTTCTTGTAACGATTCTTCCCGTAACTTACTCGCGACAGAATTAGTGGTAATTTCGCCATAACCCACTGCTGCTAATAAATCCTCAACCGTTTGATGATTAGAGCGTTCGGCAACTCGTTGCATGCGATCTGATTTTAACAGAGAGTCAAAGCCAGCTTTCCCCACTGCTTTTTCTAACATACTGCGTCCCCGAGCAATATTTTCTTCCCGATGAGAACGCTTATACCACTGACGAATGCGATTTCTGGCGCTGGGGGTAACCACAAAGTTTAACCAATCTAAACTGGGATGACTATTTTTGCTGGTAATAATCTCCACAATGTCCCCATTCTGTAAGGGCGTGTCTAAAACTGTCCAACTGCCATTAACTCGCGCCCCTTTAATATGATGCCCCACTTCCGTATGGATATGATAGGCGAAATCTACTGGGGTTGCACCGCGAGAAAGGGCGACGACATCCCCTTGCGGGGTAAACACAAACACATCATCTTCAAACAGATTATCGCGAATACTCTCAATATATTCCTGAGCATCTTTGAGATCGTTTTGCCATTCCAGAAGCTGCCGCAACCAAGTAAATTTTTCATTTTCTGCAGTAGGCTTAAAGTCACTCGAACCCCCACTTTCTTTATATAACCAGTGAGCCGCAATCCCGTATTCAGCGATATGGTGCATTTCCACGGTACGGATTTGCATTTCGATGGGCTTACCATAAGTTCCGATGACGGTGGTATGCAGGGATTGATAGCGATTGGGCTTGGGCAGCCCAATATAATCTTTAAAGCGACCCGGAATGGGCTTAAAGGCATCATGAATGACAGCTAGAGCGCGATAACAATCTTCTCGGGTTTTGAGGAGAACTCTTACTCCTGCTAAATCATAAATCTCTTCAAATTCTTTCTGCTGTTGTTGCATTTTTTGATAAATGCCATACAGATGCTTAGGGCGACCTTTTAATTCTTCTACTTCAAGGCAAGCATCTTGGAAGCGTTGGTGTAACACCGAAATTAACTCGTTAATTCTGGCTTCGCGATCGGCCCGTCGATCCGCAACTAAATCTCGGATTTGCTGAAATGCTTCTGGTTCGAGATACTTAAAGGATAAATCTTCTAATTCCCACTTAAAGCGTCCAATTCCTAAACGGTTGGCAAGGGGAGCAAAAATTTCTCGGGTTTCCAGGGCAATTTGCTTTTGCTTTTCTGGCTTGAGATGATCCAATGTTCGCATATTGTGGAGACGATCCGCAAGTTTCACCACAATGACACGAATATCTTTTGCCATTGCCAGAAACATCCGCCGAAAGTTCTCGGCAGCACGTTCGGTTTTACTGGAGAAGTTAAACTTGGAAAGTTTGGTTACTCCTTCTACGAGATGACGAACTGATTCACCAAATTTTTCTTCAATGTCTTCACAAGTGGTGTCGGTATCTTCGACAATGTCATGGAGGAATCCAGCGGCGATCATGGCACTCCCCCCCCCTAAATCCCGAATTAAGCCAGCAACGGCGACAGGGTGGGCAATGTAAGGCTCTCCAGAACGCCGATATTGACCTTCGTGTAAGTTATACGCAAATTGAAAGGCACTGGCAATGAGCTCGGCATCTTCGTTATCCGCGTTGGGATCATTAGCAATTTCAATGCAGTCAGCTAACCAACGGGGAAGAGATATGTTATATTCAGTGGGGTTTTTTTGTGCGATCGCGTCCATAGTCCACTCTTACTGTTCTACAAGGGTTGACAAAATCAGAAAATGAAAGTCATTAAGTGTTATTAATGAAATAAGATTAAATTTCTTTTAAATAGAAGTTAATTCACAAGATTGTAACGTAAACAAGCCTGATCATGTTACCCCTCTCCTACCGACAACGCTATCAGACCTTCTTAAATACCCTTAAACAACTACAGGAAACCCTGAATACAGATGGTGATTATGCAGCCTTGAAGGCTGGATTTTCGCAACTCCAACAGCAATTTCAACAAGAAATTATGGCGTTAACTGGAGAAGAGCTAACGGGGGAACTTTTATCACAGTGGCAATCTTCTCAAACTGAAATCCACCGCACCATGCGCTTGTTACAAACGGATCTGATGTTTCTGCAAACGTCACGGAATCCCGAAACGTCGCAACAACGTTTAGCAACCGTGCGCGATCGCGTGGAAAAGTTAATTCAGTTTACGGCAAGTTTTACGAAGGAAGATTCTTAAATTGAGCTTTCCTTCATATTAACAAATTGTTAAAGTATTTTTCAATCAGGGAAGGGCTATTAGTAGTCGCTAAAGTAAATTAACTAATTAAAATCTGCGATCGCGCAGCCTCAGCAAT